>NZ_CAOS01000016.1 GCF_000315365.1 Desulforamulus hydrothermalis Lam5 = DSM 18033 | reverse complement strand
AAAACGTGGGAGCACAGACCAAAGGTGCGAATAGCGAAGCAGGGTGGATACAAACAGATAATAAGGGTTATGGAGGGGGGGCGGCGTCAATCATGTCAACAAAAATATGAATGAGAGAGAGAGGAATCAGCCAAAAAAAGTTAGTTCCACGTAGAGAACGGAGGCAGAAGAATTACACATGTAATCGATGTGTTATACATAGGCAGAGAGGGAGGAACGTCCTACCATCCGCTCAAGCCAAATTCCGATGCCTGGCGCGATAAAGTGTGGGTTAGTGAGTTAGGGAGGGGATAGAGGAGGGAGAAAGCCTGCAGTTAAACGGAGAAAAAAGTTAACCATGGGGTATCCCCGGTTGTATTTCCTCCCAAGGATTCCCTCTTGGATGGGGAGTCTTTTCACCTTTGAATTTCGATTCATTCGCGTTGTGGGGGTAGGAGTAGGGTCCCAAGAGTGTTGTATTTTTTTGCCCTTTCAAGGCGTCGGTGTGTGGGGGACTAAAGATCGTTAGGACATTTGGGTCCTTCTTCGTTTCAGGGCGCAGGACACTTTAGGAAGAAGTGTTCCTTTTTCCGAGGGGCCCGGGATGGACGGACCGCTGGTTGTACCCGGTATTTGGCCCAACGGTAGGCCCTGGGTAACTAATTCCCGGACGGGGTAAAGTGCTGGAAGCATCTAAGCAGGAAGCCCCCTTCTGGATCAGGTTTCCCACTGCCAACAGGAATGGTTGGCCACGCGTCGACTAGTCAGGGGGGGGGGGGTGTAAGCACAGCAATGTGTTGAGCCGACCGGTACTAATAGATCGAGGTCTTGACCTAAGAGAGCGATGCAAGGCTGTTTAGTTTTGAGGGAGCGATAGGCTTCTGAGTTAAGTAAATAAGTTTCTGGTGGCGATACCGGAGGGGGTACACCTGTTCCCATCCCGAACACAGCAGTTAAGCCCTCCAGGGCCGATGGTACTTGGGGCTCACGCCCCTGGGAGAGTAGGTCGCCGCCAGAGTAAGTTTATATATTAAGAAAGTGATCTCCAAAGCCACACTTGGGAGATCACTTTTTTGTTGCCCAAAACGGCACAAGCCGCAGTTGCCGCAAGCTGGGGGTTTTAATTTTAATTAAGGAAGTGGCCTTAACTCCTTAATGTCTTTGCTGTCAGATAACTTATTTCAGTGGTAAAATAAGATTTTGTTCCAATCAACATGAAAAACCTGATGTTATTTTTTTAGTCACTTTTTGACAGTGTCCAAATCCCTAAAATATTTGCAAATAAGAAAAATCTTTAGTTACGCGAATATAATGTATAAATAACTGTTCGGAAATTAGACATATTGATTTGACATATTGCTGTTTGAAATGATAAATTAGATTTTGTGTCAGGAAACTTTTTAAGCAGAAAAGGGGTTAAGATATGAAATTGACAAAAAAACAGATATTAATCACCGGCTCGGCTTTATTAGCCATGTTTTTAGGGGCAGGTAACCTGATATTCCCGCCTATGCTTGGCCAACAAGCGGGCCATGCGCTTTGGCCGGCTGTGTTAGGATTTATTGTAACAGGTGTAGGATTACCTTTGCTGGGTATTACAGCGGTGGCCAAAGCCGGCGGTGATTTGGAATATTTGGCCAACCGTGTACATCCAACCTTTAGTAAAATCATCACCACCATTGTGGTGCTTTGTATAGGCCCGTTGCTGGCTATACCAAGGACAGCTGCCACCACTTATGAGGTTGCGGTGGTTCCTTTTTTGAATACGACTGATCCGTCAGTATTATCCTGGGGTCTGGTGATAACATCCTTTATATATTTTCTAATTACTTTAACCTTTGTACTGCGTCCCAACAAGTTGGTTGACGAGGTTGGAAAAATACTTACACCTTTATTAGTAGTTTTTTTAGCAATAATCATAATTAAAGGGGTTATCAATCCTTTAGCGGGCAGTCAGCCGGGGCAGTATAGCATGCCTTTTGTTGAGGGATTTCTGCAAGGATATAATACCATGGACGCCCTTGCTTCGGTTATTTTTGGCATGGTTATTGTAAATGCCATAAGATTAAAAGGGATCAAAGATAATAAGGAAATTGCCAGAGTAACTGTTTGGGCCGGTATTATTGCGGCGGTGGGACTGTCGTCCTTGTACATTGGGCTGGCTTATATTGGCGCCACCACCGGCAGTACCTTTACGGGCAGTAATCCGGGGCAAATGTTGGCCTACATTACAGAGTCTTTACTGGGCATAACAGGCAAGGTTGTGCTTGCCCTGGCTATTACCTTGGCTTGTTTAACAACATCCATCGGATTGGTAGCCAGCAGTGGCAATTTCTTTAGCCGCTTAAGCGGGTATCGCATTAGTTATAATATTGTATGCATTATCACCACCTTGCTTAGTTTCTTGCTGGCCAATATGGGATTGGCCAAGATATTGGCAATATCTGTACCCCTGCTGGTTAATGTCTACCCAATTATTATAGTGTTAGTTTTACTGGCCCTGTTTGACAATATATTTAACGGCAAACGGTCAGTCTATATAACTACCACCGTCGGTACCGTCCTGGCTGTGCTGGCTAATTTGCTGGTCACCCTGGCTGACAAGTTAGGCGTTCAGGCCTCCGGTATAAGCAAGCTGGTAGGTTTGCTGCCTTTGCAAGAACAGGGTCTCGGTTGGGTATTACCGGCTGTAGTAATGGCCGTATTGGGTTTGTTTTCCAAGCAAAAAACCGGTTATCAAAATGAAGCATAGTTGAAGAATTTTTGTTAAAGCAGGAGGCTGATCCCAAAGCGGTTAAAACCAAGGATCAGCCTCTTGTATCTTTTTTATAACTTGTCATAAGCAAAAACATAGGAGAAACTGCTATAAATATTGCCCGGCCTGAAGATAAAGGTAAAACCAATGGATTTAATCATCTTTTGTGGTGCACTTGTCTAACGTAAGCGGTTTTTTACAGATTAAATACCAAAGACGGATTCTGCCTTTTGGCCGGTGAGATTGTCTATCAGGCGCTGATCGATACCCTGCTTTTGCAGATGGTGAAAAGCTTTAATTACACCGGTAGGATCATTGGGAAAAAGGTTGCTAAAGTCACTGTTAAGCATGCCGTTGGCAAATTGTTCAATGTTATCCGACAACACTTCCAGGGTAACATTTCTGGGGCGTACAGTAATGGCCGGAATGGCGCCAAACTGGCGAATTTGATCTATAATGTCGAGATTGGCGTGGTCGATAACCAGCAGATGCGCGGGAATTCCCACCTGAGCAGCCAAATTAAGAGTAAGCTCTGTTATATTTAGCCTGTTTTCAAAAGGAATATGAACAATGATGGGCTTCCGGTAATCCCTGGCGATTTCCAGCTGTGCTTTAAGAACGTCCTGTTCCAGCTGAGAACCTTGGTTCATGCCTACTTCGCCCAAGCCTACCACACCGTCTGTTTGAAGAAAATCCGGCAGGGCTTGGATTAGGCGTGGCCAGTCGTGAGGAATCCCGGCCGGATGAATACCGATTGTGCTGAACAGTTGGATTCCCAGAGAAGCAGCATTTTTTCGATAAAAACCGGTAATCAAGCGGTAATGGTCGAAATAACTCTCTGCGTGCTGGGCAGCCAGGACAATAGAACAAGTTATAACCTTTCTGATACCCCCCTCGGCCATTGCTTGCAGACCTTCATAAGGCAGCATCGTAACATGGATATGGCTGTCGACCAGGTGTTTTTCCATAGAAAAACCTCCTTGTATGGCGAGTAAAAATTGCCGTTGTTTGAAAATGAGCATGACTGTTAACAACGGCCATAGCTTTTAATTAATGGGTTTTTCTTTCCTTCATGTAATCAATGGCAATTTTTAAATAACGCAATTCTTCTTCCGGCAGCGGACAACCGCAACCAGGACAAGCGATTAAATCCATTTCTAAGATATGTTCCGGCTTAAGGGAAAAAGTATGATCACAATCAGGACATGTTAATTGAACATCGATCTCAGTCAAGCGAGCACCCCCATCAAAATTATTAACTTGCACGGGCTTTAGAGCATTTGTTTTTCTTTTTCCTGCTATTAAGCTGCAGGTACCTGCTGTACAAAGGGAGACAAAAAACAAACACGCCTCCGGCCAGAACTGTTGGTTCCCAGGGCAATACAGTGGTTCCTGATATTAAACCGTCTAAAAAAAGCACCAAAGAAATTATAAGCAGACAGCAGGACCAGGCCATCAGTAAGGATGGCAGTGTGCTTTTAGGGGGACGGTATAATTTTATGCCCAGTAAAAAAAATAATGTAACTAAACTCCAAATCCAAGAAGCAAGCATGCTGATACCCCTTAAGTCATACTATGTCTCATTATAGTCATTATAGACGGTTTTGAAAACCATAAGAAAGCATAATAAGACTTTTCTTGTAAAATAAAGTTAAGGGTATTTAGCAGATTGGTTCGTGGTGGTTATTCAAACTTACACTGTTGTAAGAACAGGTGCTTTAAGTCAAAACTAAAATTGCCTATAATTAAGTATAATGTTAATCAAAAAGAGAAGGTTAAAAAAATTGTCCTGTTCTGATAAACTGTTTTAAACGGTAGTTTTGGAGGTAGCAAAATGGAATTTTTTGACCCTGAGAGTGCTTTAGTCAAATTAAAAAATCAAATTAAGAGTGCCGTCAAGGTTACTCAACCTATAAAAAAAGCAACCTGCCAATTATGTAATGATCGCGGCATTTATCTGGAAGGAGAATACGCAGTTCCTTGCTCTTGTGTTAAACGTAAAGCCTTAGAAATTAAATTTAAAAATTGTCAAATTCCCCGGGCTATGTTAAATCATTCATTTAATAATTTTAATTTTAAGTATTATTCGCCTACTATTAAAGAACCTCTGTCAAAGCGCACCTACTTGGAAATTGCTCAAAGAACTTATCAATATGCCCAAGAATTTGCCAGGGATTTTGTCAGGGGGGAAGCTAGAGAAGGATTGTTAATTCAGGGGCCGGTAGGCTCCGGTAAAACATATCTGGCCTGCTGTATTGCCAATTACGTTTTACGGCACTCTGATCAGGCGGTGCTGTTTGTAGTGGTTCCTGACCTGTTGGAAAAAATAAAAGCCAGTTACAGCAACACCAGTCAGTTCACAGAATACAGTCTGGTGGAAGCGGCCTGCGAAGTTCCCCTGTTAATTATGGATGATTTAGGGGCGCACAGTTACACTGAGTGGACCAGAAATAAAATTTATAACATTATTAATTACCGCTTAAACCACGAACTTCCCACTGTTATTACAACAAATCTTTTCCTGGCAGGGGATTTAACCGAATTAATTGGGGAGCGGACGGTATCGCGAATTGAGCAAATGTGTCGCCCCCTGTGGTTGGAAAGGGAACGGGATATCAGAGAAATCTTGCGTGAAGAAAAAGTCGGTCAATCAGCAGCCACTGCTAGTTATGAACCGCCTTATTAATTGCCGCCTGCAAGAAACGTGTAAAAAAATGTATTAATTAAGAAAATTGAAGCATTAAGACAAGTGCCTGTGAAAAAAAGAACTAAGATAAAATAATACAAACATATTGACCTTTAACAAGTTTTCGGTATAATGAATACAACAACGGTGGGGGTTAGTAACTGCTGAGGTTGCGGTTTAACTCTTGCCTACACACAACCTTAAAAAGTCCACTTAGGTGGGCTTTTTGTTTTGATAATATATTGTACCAGGTTTGACTGGCAGTCAGCCAAACCCTGAGTTAGCAAAGACTTGAGCAGAAATGTTTTTACCTATATAATTACCTTTTAGAAATCATTTATTGGAGGGAACAAACATCGTGACTGAAAGCAAAACAACAGAAGGTCTTCAAACCAGTGATAAAATCATTGTGGGACAAATAATCTCTGCGGAAAGGCATCCTGATGCTGAAAAACTTACCGTTTGCATGGTAAATGTAGGGCAGGATGAACTGCTGCAAATAGTTTGCGGAGCAAAAAATGTGGCTGCCGGTTTAAAGGTGCCTGTGGCACTGCACGGGGCTAAGTTGCCCGGCGGTAAAAAAATTAAACGGGGAAAATTAAGAGGGGTTTTAAGTAACGGAATGATTTGTGCCCAGGATGAGCTGGGTTTTGCCAGGGATATTGACGGAATTTGGGTGTTGGATGACAGCCGGCAAATCGGTACGCCTGTGCCATATAAAGAAGCAGCTCAGGAAGCAGCGGCAGAATAAAAGCAACACCCCGGTCATTTACAGTCTAAGGCAGCTTCGTAATTATCTTATATCTCTTTCCTGCCCTGCAGGGTAAAAGATTGCAAAACAAAGTTCAAGATGGTTATATGATCCCCTGCCAGAATTATCGAAGCACCGGCGCCAGTATTTGACGAGGGAAATAAGTCATGGGGGCAGGATCCCTGGGACGTAGGAGCCGGCCCATAACCACCGTCAAGAATTGTTTACACTCTTACCCGCCCTGACCAGGGCGGGTAAAATATTACACTGACTCTAGCGTATGGCAGAAAAGAACCAGATTATCATCAGGGTTTGGATAATTAATTTGGAAAAGGCACCGCCCAAAAAACCTACCAGTGTACCCAGGCCTGCCCGCCAGGCCTGCCGCATATCCCGGCGGGCCAGCCAATCACCGGCAACTGCCCCCAGGAAAGGTCCCAGCAGAATACCCAGGGGACCCATTACCAGCAAGCCGCCGCAGGTGCCTATCAGGGACCCCCATACGGCCGCTCTGGAGCCGCCATATCTTTTTACCCCCCAGATACCGGCCAGGTAATCAACACCCAAAACAGCACCCGTCAAAATTACTTGACCCAGGTAAAAATGCCAGGTAAGATGCGAAAAGTGATCAAAAAAACCATAAATTAACATGCCTATCAGCAATAAGGGAGCGCCAGGCAAAACCGGCACAAAGATACCTGCCATACCGGCTGTAAAAAAGATGATGGCAATGATTAATCCGGGAGTGGACATGGGATCACCTCACTCTAATTATATGCGCTTATCAACAGCCGCTGCAACTTAGAATAATCTTTATTGACGGTTAGGTAATCCGGCGTTATAATCACCAGGGAAGAAAGGTAGTGTTAATTTTATCAGTTAATCAAGAGAGAAGGGTGCAGTATTATTACCAAGTGGCGATTTGTTAATACAGGAGTTGCTGATGCCGCCATGAACATGGCGGTGGATGAAGCCATACTTATTTGTCAAAGTGAAGGCAGGGTGCCGCCTACCATACGCTTTTATCAGTGGTGCCCGCCGGCTGTAACCATAGGTTACTTTCAAAAAATTAATCTAGAGGTGGACCTGGCAGCCTGTCGGGCAGCCGGTATAGACTGCGTACGCAGGCTGACCGGCGGCCGTGCTGTGCTGCACAGCCAGGAACTTACCTACAGTTTGGTCACCACTGAAAACGATCCCCATGTACCGGGCGGTGTATTATCGTCATACCAGGCCATTAGCCGGGGGCTGTTAGCCGGGTTAAAAAATTTAGGACTGAACGGCCAAGTAGTGGCAGGCACAGTGCAAAAGTCCCGGAGCAGCAGCGCGGCTTGTTTTGATGCGCCCTCCTGGTATGAGATAACCGTTGAGGGCAAGAAGGTTATCGGCAGTGCTCAGACCCGAAAACACGGCAGCATATTGCAGCATGGTTCAATTCCGATAATTTTCGAGGCGGCAGAAATTTGCCGGTATTTACGTTTTCCTTCACCGGCTGTAAAAGAATACGCCTGCCGCCGCTTGCACGACAAGGCCGCCGGGCTGGCTCAATTAATGGAATCTGTGCCGCCGATGACATACATTGAAAAAGCTTTTAAGGATGGTTTGGCAGAAGGTTTAGGTATTGAACTTGTGGCTGAGGAGCTTACCCCCGGGGAGAAAAAGATAGCCCATACTTTATATATTGATAAATACAGTCAAGACAGCTGGAACCATAAACGTTGAGTTTGTCTTTGACCGGTCCGGGGAAAACTAAAAAAGATATGCAAAACAGGAGTATAGGCATGAACATTAGGTTAATTATCGCCGTACTGGCTGCCAAGCTGGCTTCCTTTATCAGCCGTCGCTTTGGAGGAAGGGGTTCATCTTTGCCCGGTGTGGTAGCCCGTAAAATTTATCCAAATGTTTTAACTGAGCTGGCCGGACAAGTTTGCCGGGGTATTATTATGGTAACCGGTACCAACGGTAAAACTACTACCAACAACATGATCGCCTCAATAATGAAAAGCTGCGGTTTTTCACTGGTTATTAACCGGGAAGGAGCTAATTTGATTACCGGTGTTACCGCTGCTTTTATTAGACATGCTGATTGGTTGGGACGGGTAAAGTGCGATTATGCCCTGCTGGAAGTGGACGAGGCTTCGCTGCCCAAGGTTGTTAAGGAAGTGCAGCCCCAGCTTGTGGTTGTTAATAATTTTTTCCGGGATCAGCTGGATCGTTACGGTGAGTTAGATAAAACAGTCAAGTTGGTAAGTGATGCCCTGCAAAGTTTACCGCAGGTTCATCTTGTTTTAAATGCTGACGACCCCCTGGTGGCACAGTTGTCGGTCACTACCGGCCACAAGGCCAGTTTTTTTGGCTTAGCAGCCAACCAAAGAACGGATACCGGTACCAGGCAAACCAGGGAAGCACGGTTTTGTCCCCGCTGCGGCTGCGAACTGCATTACCGGACCTACCAATACAGTCAGCTGGGTACTTATAGTTGTCCCCACTGTGGTTTTCAACGACCGACCCCTCAGGTGGAGGGCATTAAGGTAACAACCGGAAATACCGGCCTGAGCTGCCTGGTAAGATATTCTGGCGGCGAAACGGCAATGAGCGTTCGTACACAGGGTTATTACAACCTGTATAACGCCCTGGCGGCCTTTACTGTAGGCTATTTAATGAATATTGAAACCCGGCTGATTCTTCAGGGGCTGCTTCGCTACAAACCCGCCATCGGCAGGATGGAAACCTTCCGCCATAATGGCAAACCGGTCCTGCTTAACCTGGTGAAAAATCCCACCGGCTTTAACGAAGGTATTGCCGCCTTGGTAAATATACCGGGCAGCAAGAATGTTTTCATGGCTGTTAACGATAATGATGCAGACGGCAGAGATATTTCCTGGCTTTGGGACGTTGATTTTGAATATTTGGCTGCTTACCAGAACGATATTGAAATATTTGTTTGTTCCGGACTGCGTGGAGAAGAGATGGCCCTCCGTTTAAAATATGCCGGCGTGGATTTGCAAAAAATTACTGTAACCAAGGAGTTAGCAGCGGCCATCAATGAAGTGCTGGCTGGTCCCGGCGAAACAACCTACCTTTATACCACTTATACAGCCCTCTGGCCAACCCAGAAGGTACTATGCGGTTTGGCAGTGAAGGAGGATTTGCATGCTGAAAGTTTGTCACCTTTATCCTGATTTATTAAACCTTTATGGTGACCGGGGTAATGTGATTGCTTTTGTTCAACGCTGTCGCTGGCGCGGCATACCCGTAGAAGTATTGGAAATTAACGTGGGGCAACCGGTAAACTTTAATGAGATAGATTTTTTATTTTTAGGCGGCGGTTCTGACCGTGAACAAAGCCTGATGTCAGCTGACCTGATAAAACGCAAAGAGGCTCTGCAGGAGGCTGTTGCAGACGGCCTGGTGGTACTGGCCATCTGCGGCGGTTATCAAATGTTGGGGCAGTATTACCTTACCCACCAGGGGCAGAAAATTCCTGGGTTGGGTATCCTGGATTTATATACCAAGGCGGGCCGGCAACGGATGATCGGCAACGTGGTGATTGAAGTGAATATTAACGGTGAGCCGGTACAGGTGGTAGGGTTTGAAAACCACTCAGGCCAAACCTTTGTCGGCAACTTAGAACCGCTGGGCAAGGTACTGGCTGGTTTTGGCAACAATGGCCAGGACGGCCTGGAAGGGGTAAGGTATCAAAACGTTTTTGGCACCTACCTGCATGGCCCCCTGTTGCCCAAAAACTACCGGCTAACGGATTATTTTATCAGCCTGGCCCTGCAGCGGCGTGGTCTGCCTGCCGAATTAACAGCCTTAGATAACCGGTTGGAGGAAGCGGCGGTTCAAGCAATGGTATCCCGGCTGTTATAAATATTTGTTTGGGAAAATTATATTTATTAACTAATAAGCATTGTCAGCCACCCACTAATTTGATACAATATTCACCAAAGATAATACTGTATACATGATACGGGGGGTGGTTTAATGCAATACCTGATTACCTGGATTGAAGGCGAGGAAGTTTTTTACCGGTTGGTACCTTCTTTAAATATTGACCACTCACTGTTAGAAGGGAAAAATTTGATTATCACTCAAATTGCTGAGGAACAAGAACAGCCTGAACAAGATCAAACTAAGCATTAATCGCTTCCTGCCAGGTGTTTTTAAAGAAATTTCAAGCACTGCCTTAACGGCGGTGTTTTTATTTTGCGCCCGGGTTACCCGGGGCGCATTTATTCTGTGTTGTTCTTGGCACCTTTAATACTTTTGCGAATAAAATAGACATAACCTTAACCCCTAAGGAAGAAACAGAAAGCTGTGACCTTTCGTACAAACCGTCTTTTTACAGAACCGGGGGCATATACATCATTATAGTAAGTTTTGGCCTGCTGAACCGATTGCCAAAGGAGTGATAAAAGAGTGGATTTTCTGAAACGTTTGGAAGATTATCGTTCAATGGAGAACAGCTTGGCCTGGGAAGGTTCCTTTCAGGAATATCTTGACATTGTTAAACAGAAACCCTATGTTACCCAGTTAGCCCATGCAAGAATATACAACATGATTAAGGATGCCGGCGTGGAAGAAACAGATACAGGCAAGGAATATAAGTTTTTTTCTAAAGAAATATTTGGCCTGAACAAACCGTTGGAAAAACTGGTGGAAGAATATTTTCACCCGGCCGCGCGGCGTCTGGATGTCCGCAAGCGTATTCTTTTACTGATGGGACCGGTCAGTGGAGGAAAATCTACCCTGGTGGCCATGCTTAAAAGAGGGTTGGAACAGTACAGCCGAACCGAAAAAGGAGCACTTTACGGCATTAAAGGGTGCCCCATGCACGAAGAGCCCTTGCATTTGATTCCCAAAGAATTACGCGAAGCTTTTATGAAAGAATACGGCGTATACATTGAAGGTGAGCTTTGCCCGTCCTGTCGCATGAGGTTGGAAACGGAGTATGCCGGCAAAATTGAAAATTTTCGGGTAGAAAGAATTTTCTTGTCAGAAGAAAACCGGGTGGGGATTGGCACGTTTACTCCGTCCGATCCTAAATCTCAAGATATTTCCGAACTAACCGGCAGTATAGATTTTTCCACCATTGCCGAATATGGTTCGGAATCCGATCCGCGAGCATACCGTTTTGACGGGGAATTAAATATTTCCAACCGAGGTTTGATGGAATTCCAGGAAATGTTAAAGTGTGATGAAAAGTTTCTCTGGAACCTGCTGTCCCTGTCTCAGGAAGGTAATTTTAAGGCCGGGCGTTTTGCCCTGATCTATGCTGATGAAATGATTATCGCTCACACCAACGAAAATGAATACCGCGCCTTTATCAGCAACAAGAAAAACGAAGCCCTGCAATCCCGCATTATTGTGATGAAAATTCCTTATAACCTGCGTGTTTCGGATGAAGTAAAAATTTACGAAAAACTGATTCGCCAGAGTGATTTAAGCAATATCCACATAGCCCCCCATGCCCTTCGGGTAGCCAGTATATTTTCGGTATTATCCCGCCTGAAGGAGTCTAAAAAACAGGGAATGGATATCGTGAAGAAAATGAAACTTTATGACGGGGAAGATGTGGAAGGTTTTAAACAAAAGGACCTTAAGGAGCTGCAAAACGAGGCGGTGGATGAAGGCATGAGCGGGGTAGATCCGCGCTATGTGATAAACCGGCTTTCCTCGGCTTTAATCCGCACCAATACCCAGTGTATCAACCCGCTGGATGTGCTGCGGGCCATTAAAGACGGCTTAGACCAGCATCCTTCTATTACCCCGGAAGAAAGGGAAAGATTATTAAATTTCATCTCCATTGCCCGGAAAGAATATGATGAAATGGCTAAAAAAGAAGTACAAAAGGCCTTTGTTTATTCCTTTGAAGAATCTGCCCGGGTGTTGTTTAACAACTACCTGGATAATGTGGAAGCATACTGCAACGGAGTTAAGGTAAAAGATCCCATTACCGATGAAGAACTGGATCCGGATGAAAAGCTGATGCGTTCTGTTGAAGAACAAATTGGCGTTTCAGAAAACGCTAAAAAGGCTTTCCGAGAAGAAATTTTAATTCGTTTATCCAGTTATGCCAGAAAAAATAAAAAATTTAATTATAACAGCCATGAAAGGTTAAGAGAAGCCATTGAGAAAAAGTTATTTGCCGACTTAAAAGATGTGGTGAAAATCACCACCTCCAGCAAAACGCCGGATGGCGAGCAGCTGAAAAGAATAAATGAAGTCAGTGCCCGGCTGATTGCCGAACATGGTTATTGCCCGGTCTGTGCCAATGAGCTGTTAAAATATGTGGGCAGTTTGTTAAGCCGCTAGGGGTGATGGCTGTGACTTATCAATTTATCATTACGCGGGAAGACTGGTCGCTGCATCGCAAAGGTGAAGTTGACCAGCACCGCCACCGGGAAAAAGTACGTGAAGCAATTAAAAAAAACCTGGCAGATATCGTCAGTGAAGAAGCCATTATTATGTCAGACGGGCGCCGGGTAGTTAAAATACCGATTCGTTCACTGGAACAGTACCGGTTTCGCTACGACAGCCGCAAACAAAAACACGCCGGGCAGGGAGACGGCAAAAGCAAAGTGGGGGATGTCATCGGTTCGGATTCCCAGCAAGCTCCCGGTCAGGGCCCCGGCGCAGGCGAAGATCCCGGCCAGGACTATTACGAAGCAGACGTAACCATTGAAGAAATTGAACAAATTGTCTTTGAAGAATTAAGCCTGCCTAACCTGCAGGAGAAAAAGAATAAAAAACTGGCCTCACAATCACTGGAATTTAAAGATGTGAGACGGTATGGGTTGCAAAGTAACATCGACCGGAAAAGAACCATTCTGGAAGTATTGAAGCGAAATGCCTTGCATGGCACCCCCGGACTGCACGGCATCACACCGGAGGATTTACGCTATAAAACCTGGGAGGTAGTTCCCAAGTTTGAATCCAGCGCGGTGGTATTGGCTATGATGGATACCTCCGGTTCCATGGGACCCTTTGAAAAATACATTGCCAGGAGTTTTTTCTTCTGGATGGTCAGGTTTTTAAGAACAAAGTACGAAAACGTGGAAATAGTTTTTTTGGCTCACCACACCGAAGCTAAGGAAGTTACCGAGGAAGAGTTTTTTACCAAGGGAGAAAGCGGCGGCACACGCTGTTCTTCTGTATATCAGCTGGCGCTGGAGATTATCAATACACGTTACCCGCAAGAAGATTACAATATTTATGCCTTTCACTTTTCGGATGGTGACAATCTCACCAGTGATAATGAAAAATGTATCCGTTTAATTGATCAACTGCTCTTAAAATGCAATCTGGTAGGTTATGGCGAAATTGAGGGGCCCTATTACTATACCAGCACCTTAAATTCTTACTACAAGCGGATTACCCATTCACGTTTTGTAAGCGTTTCGATACGGGATAAAACAGGCGTTTATCCTGCCCTCAAGGCATTTTTTAAAAAAACAGAGCAGGGGGAGGGCAGATTAAATGAATGACCCGGTTACCCAAGAATTACAGCAACTGGCGGAAGCAATTCCCCAAATGATAGACATTGCCAAACAATTTAAGTTGGATTTCTATCCCATGCGTTTTGAAATATGCCCGGGGGAAATTATTTATACCTTTGGCGCATACGGCATGCCTACCCGGTACACCCACTGGTCCTTCGGCAAGTCATATCATAGAATGAAAACCCAGTATGACTACAACTTGAGCAGGATTTATGAAATGGTGATTAACTCCGACCCCTGTTATGCTTTTCTGTTGGAAGGCAATACCATCATTCAAAACAAAATGGTGGCGGCTCATGTGCTGGCTCACTGTGATTTTTTTAAAAACAATGTGTATTTTAGTCATACCAATCCCCGGGATATTATTGAGTCCATGGCCGTGGCGGCTGACCGGTTTCGCAAATACGAAATGATCTACGGCCAGGAAAAAGTGGAGACCTTTGTGGATGCGGTAATGGCTGTGCAAGAACACATCGACCCTCATAAAATAATTAAAGATAAGAAAAAAACCGGCCACCGGGCGGTCAAATGTTGCGGTCATAACAACGCTACCCCGGCTACCCCCTATGATGACCTGTGGGATTTGGAAAAACCGCAGCACGCCTGTAATTGCCGGGGTGGATGTACCGCCAAACACAGCAAATTGCCGGAGCAACCGGAAAAGGATCTCATGTTGTTCATCATGGAAAATGCCAAAGACCTGGCAGAGTGGCAGCGGGATATCATTTCCACCCTGCGGGATGAAATGTTTTATTTCTGGCCCCAGATGCAGACCAAGATTATGAACGAAGGTTGGGCCACTTACTGGCACTTGAGAATTATGCGGGAAATGGAATTAACTGAGTCAGAGGCCATTGAATTTGCCAAGATGCATGCGGCTGTTGTTTTACCGTCCCGTCACAGGATTAACCCGTACCATGTTGGTTTAAAAATTTTTGAAGATATTGAGAAACGGTGGGATCAAGAAGGCGGTGCGGGCGCCGGGCGGGAAAAAATTTTTGAAGTGAGGGAGCTGGATAACGATATATCTTTTCTGCGCAATTACCTGACCAGGGAATTAGTGGAAGAATTGGATCTTTACCTGTACCGTAAAATCGGTCATGACTGGAAAATAGTCGAAAAAAACTGGGAAAAGGTACGGGATCACCTGGTTAGCAGTATGACCAACTGCGGTTTTCCGGTAATTATGGTGGAAGACGGGGATTACGGAAAAAGGGGAGAATTATATCTCCGCCATGCCTTTGAGGACAGGGAACTGGACATAAAATATTTGGAGAAGACATTGGTTCATGTTTATCAACTGTGGAACCGGCCGGTTCATTTGGAAACAAAGATTGATAACAAACCGGCTTTGTTCAGCTATGACGGCGACAAGGGCAGCCGCAGGTTTCTTTAGTTAAATGATAAAGGTTGTTTACGGCTTAAGCTGAATCGAGCTACCGGCTTAAGCTTTTTTTACAATAAACAGTTCGTAGACGAAAAAGAATAAAAATTGAGACAATTATTATTTCTGTTTATAATAACAGCAAATTTTTATGATATATTATTAGCAATGAGGAATTCAGACAAGCGGCCGGGAAACACAGCGGCCTTGGTCTGCGAACTGATGAATACCACGGTTCCGAGGGTGAAAAACATGAAAGAATATGCTATCAGAGAAACAGTGCAAGCAAACGAGCGGGCAAAGGAATTTGTTTACCATTTGGCCAATATTATTGACTATTCTAATCAGCCCTTTGCGGCAGGTTGTGCTGACGGTACCATCGTGGCTTGCAACCAGGCATTTTGCGATCTGCTGGGTTATACCAAAGAAGAATTATTAAAACTTTCCTGGGTGGACCTGACACCGGATGACTGGTTTCAAAAGAATATGGAAAAATTGGCTCAACTGACAGAAGCAGGATTTCCTTTGTGTTATGAAAAGGAATACCTGCACAAAAACGGCACCCGGGTACCGGTGGAAATTTTTGTGCAGCGGGCCCGGGAGCAGGAAGACTGTCGGTTTTTTTATGCCTTTATAAAAGATATTTCACAGCACAAACAGTATCAACGGGCGTTACAGGGTGAGCGTCGGCGAATATTCTCTTTCTTTGATTCGCTGCCCTTTGTCGTGCATCTAATGGATAAAAACTATTCGATTGTGTACGCCAATGATTATGTGAGGCATAATTTTGGTGATGCCGGCGGCCAAAAATGTTATCAGGTTTTTGAAAACCGTTCGGAACCATGCGAATTTTGTGTTACATACAGTGTTTTTACAACCCGCCGGCCTTACCGGTGGGAATGGTACTGTCAAAAGAACGGCCGGATTTATGATTTATATGCATATCCCTTTACGGACTATGACGGCACTCCCCTGGTGCTGGAATTGGGTTTTGATATAACGGAAAAGAAACGGTTTGAGCAAGAAATGGCCCGCCTTGACCGGCTTAATTTGATTGGTGAAATGGCTGCTACGCTGGGCCATGAAGTGAGGAATCCCTTAACTACGGTGCGGGGGCTGTTGCAACTGCTGCAGGGCAAACCGGAAACCGGCTCCTTTAAAGATTACTTTAACCTGATGATTGACGAGCTGGATCGGGCCAATTCCATAATTACGGAATTTTTCTCGCTGGCTCGCAATAAAGTCAACCGGCAGAGTGAAAAAGACCTTAATGAGATCATTCTGGCTTTACTTCCCTTGTTACAAGCAGAGGCGGTAAAAGACAATAAAGCCATCCGGCTGCAGCTGTCTGAACTGCCTAATTTGTTAGTGGACGAAAAAGAAATACGGCAGCTGATACTTAACCTGGTGAAAAACGGCCTGGAAGCCATGCCGCCCAACAGTACCTTGACAATTTCCACTTTTTTTAAGGATGCCCAGGTTGTGATGGCGGTGCAGGATCAAGGCAAGGGCATTGCCGCCGGCATATTGGAGAAACTAGGTACCCCCTTTTTTACCACTAAAGATAACGGTACCGGGCTCGGGCTGGCCATTTGTTACAGCATTGCCGAACGGCACCGGGCTAAGATTACGGTGGAAACATCAGATGCAGGAACTACTTTTTTTGTGGCTTTTAAGAAAAGCTGTCCGGGGCATACTACATCAAAAACACTGGAGTGAAAAATATGAGACCCCTGTGGAAAGGTGCGGTAAGCTTTGGTTTGGTTTATGTGCCGGTAAAAATGTATGCTGCCACCGAGAGAAAAAGCGTGAAATTTAATTATTTGCATGAAAAATGCAAGACGCCCATACAGTACCGGCGTTATTGTCCTTATTGTGATTGTGAAGTGGCTAATGAAGAAATTGTTAAAGGTTACGAGTATGAAAAAGGCAAATATGTTGTGTTGAAGGAAGAGGATTTTGAACATTTGCCTGACGAAAATACTCGCAGTATCAATATTGTAGATTTTGTTAACTTGTCAGACATAGATCCCC
>NZ_CAOS01000015.1:49886-142025 GCF_000315365.1 Desulforamulus hydrothermalis Lam5 = DSM 18033 | reverse complement strand
CAGTCTCAGAAGTATACCGACCGTTACCGCGAGCAGTTAATGGAGGTAATTCAGGCGAAGGTGGCAGGTGAGGAGGTAGCAGCCGCACCCGCTCCGCAAATCGACAAAGTGGTAGATCTGATGTCGGCTCTTAAAGCCAGCATTGAACTGGCCAAACAGGAACGGGAAATAAAAACTCCGGCAGCTGCCAAAAACCGCCGGAAAAAAGCATCTGCTTCCTAAACCGATTCTGAGAAGGGGCGGTTCTTATATTACATAAACTGCCGGAAATAAAACCCATGCTGGCAGTGCCGGCGCAACCCTTTGAGCACAGCGATTACCTGTTTGAAATTAAATGGGACGGTTACCGGGGGCTGGCCTGTCTGGACCGGCAAACAACCCTGTTATCCCGCAACCGGCTGGATTTAACAGCCCAGTTTCCCGAGCTGCAAGCTCTCCATTTACAAGTGCGGGACAAGCCGGTGATATTGGATGGCGAGATTGTTGTCTTTCAGGACGGCAAACCTTCCTTTAGCCATTTGCAGGCCCGGGGTAAAGCCACCAACCCTTTGCAGACCGGCAGGCTGGCCCGGCAGCTGCCTGCCACCCTGGTGGTTTTTGACATTTTATACCGGGCCGGCACAAGCGTTATGAGGCTGCCCCTCCGGGAAAGGAAGCAAATACTGGAGCAAGTTATTCAACCAGGACCGCATATGATAGTTTCCCAATATATCATTGGCGCAGGGCTTGCCTTCTATGAAGCGGTAACCAAGGCGGGGCTGGAAGGCGTCATGGCTAAACGGCTGGACAGCCCCTACAGGCCGGGGAAAAGGTCATCGGCCTGGAAAAAAATTCGTTTCATGCGGTCGGCGGATTTAGTTATCGGCGGTTGGGAAAAAGGAAACGGTGCGCGACGGTTGGGCGCCCTCATTTTACTGGAATATCAAAAGGGCAGCTGGGTGTATAGAGGAAAAGTAGGAACCGGCTTTACTGCGGAGGAAGAAAAAAAACTGTTGGAGTTGCTGGATGCCTTAACCGTTCCGCAACCTGTTTTTAAGCCGCCCCCTTTGGGCCAATTGCAAAAGCCTGTTTGGGTAAGGCCGGCCTTGGTTTGCGAGGTGACCTACAGCGAAATCAGCCCCGAGGGCAGGCTCAGGCACCCCTGCTACAAAACTCTCAGGGCAGATAAATTGCCACAGGAATGTAGGATAGTATAAAAACACACAACCAGGCGGCTGTGTGTTTTTATAATTTGATTTGATACTTTTGGGCCCGGTAAAGCAATGCTGAACGGGTAATGCCCAACAGCTGGGCAGCCCGGGTTTGATTGCCGTTACTTTTTGCCAGGGCTTTAATAATCAGTTCTTTTTCCACTTCTTCAAAAGAGATGCCATCATCAGGGAAGTTAATAATCAAACCCTGGGCTGCTTTACCTTTGTCTGAATCCAGCTTTTGAATCTCCTTGGGCAGGTGGCGGGGCTTAATTTCCTGACCCTGAGAAAGAATCACCGCCCGTTCAATAACGTTTTGCAACTCTCTGATGTTACCGGGCCATTGATAAGCTTTCAGAAGGGTCATGGCTTCCGGTGAAATAAGCTGTTCTTGCGATGGATTAAACTTTTGCAGAAAATGCATAACTAACAGGGGGATGTCTTCGCTTCTTTCCCTTAAAGGAGGCAGGTGGATGGGTAATACATTTAAACGGTAATACAAGTCCTCCCGAAAGGTGCCTTTACGAATACATTCAACAGGGTCACGATTAGTGGCGGCAATAACCCGGACATCTACCTTAATGCTCTCGGTTCCCCCTACCCGCTCAAATTGTTTCTCCTGCAATACCCTTAGCAGTTTAACCTGCATAGAAAGAGGCATTTCGGTAACCTCATCTAAAAATAAGGTGCCCTGGTTGGCCAGCTCAAACCTTCCCAATTTGCGTGCTACGGCACCGGTAAAGGCGCCCTTTTCATGTCCAAACAGTTCACTTTCTAACAAAGATTCAGGCAACGCTGCACAATTAATAGGAACAAAGGGTTTGTCCCGGCGGGAACTTAGCTGATGAATGGACAAAGCAGTAACTTCCTTGCCGGTACCGCTTTCCCCGGTAATCAAAACAGTGGCGTTGCTGTCGGCTACCTTTTCTATCAGTGCGCAAACATCCTGAATAACCTGACTGTTACCGATAATTTGGCCATATTTTTTATTTAGTTCAGAACGCAGGAAGGACACTTCCTCCTGCAGCTGACTCACCATTAATGCCTGTTTAACTACCAGTTTAAGTTCATCTAAATCAAAGGGTTTGGTAATGTAATCGGTGGCACCCAATTTCATAGCTTCGATGGCAGTGTCAATAGTACCGTGGGCCGTGATCATGATTACAGGCAGCTTGGGCAGCAAATCTTTTGCCCGCAGCAAGACTTCTAAACCGTCCAGCTCAGGCATTTTCAAGTCAAGGATGACCAGGGAAGGTGTTTCTTTACGAATTAATTCCAGGCCTTCCCTGGCCCTGGTGGTTGTCAGCACATGGTAACCTTCCTGGCGCAGTCCTTTTTCCAGGGCCCAGCACATGTGTTCTTCATCGTCGATGATTAATATTTTATTCAATCGATATCACATCCTTCCTGCAGGTTGGCTTGGGGCAGGCTGACGGTAAAAGTAGTGCCGGCAGGCGAAGTTTGCGCCACCCATATTTTACCGCCGTGCATGCGGACAATCTGGTGACAGATGGATAAACCCAACCCGGCCCCCTCTTCCTTGGTGCTGTAAAAAGGATCAAAAATGTGCGGCAAGTGCCGGGCAGCGATGCCCTGGCCGGTGTCCGTAAAGCTAACATGAATAAATCCCGGTGCAGTTGCGGTTTGTATTGTCAGCTTACCTCCGCCGGGCATCGCTTGGATAGCATTTAAAATTAAGTTGACAAAAACCTGCTTTATTTTATCTCCTTCAATGGCCGCAGCCGGCAGGTTGGCAGAAAAATCCTTGGTCAGTTGGATTTTATTTTGCCGCAGCATGGGGGAGGTGAAAGTCAATACCGAATCAAGAAGCCCGTTTATATCGGTGGGGCTGACAATAGGCTTGCTGGGCCGCCCGAAGTCCAGTAATTCTTGAATAACTTTATTACCCCGGTCAACTTGTTCGCAAATAACCCGGGTATATTCTTTTAACTCCTGTAATGACTTAAATTCTCCCTCCATGACCTGAACTGTGGCCTTAACTATGCCCAACGGATTTCTTAATTCATGGGCAACCCCGGTCACCAAGCGGCCAAGGGCTGCCAGTCGCTCAGAGCGCATCAATTCTTCCTGCAACCTTTTCTTTTCCTTTAAAGAGTCTGCCAAATTATTGATAGCTTGCACAACTTCACCGATTTCCCCCGGCATTGCCGGCAATCTCTTATCTATATCTTCCTCCATGCTTAATAGGCCATTCTTAATAACTTGCACTTCCGAGGCCAGGTTGTGAATGACGTAAAGAGCGGCCCCAAGACCGAAGATCAAACCGAAAAGTGTCAGGTAGCGGGTTATCAGGCTGAACTGCCTGCTTTGGGCAAACACCGGGTGAACTTGTTCATCCGCCCAGGCAATGGCAACCAGTTGGTTCTTATGCATAACCGGCATCAGGTATTCGAAGGTTTGATCACCCAGAGAACCGGTAATGCGGGAAAGGGGTTCTTTGGTGGCGGTTACCGCCGTGATGCCGGATGAGGCTTCATTTAATATGCGCTGTTCCCGTGCTTTTTTTTCTTCCGGCGTTTGCGGGCGGTACTGGTGCAAAAAGCCATATACATAAAGATCTTTGGTGGCAGGAACATAGAGTCCCAAGCGAACCCCTGGATTAGCCTCAGACAACGGTTTGGCGGCCATCTTAAAAGTATTTGCCAGGCCCTCCAGTGTTTTGGCAGATACTTGCGGGTCTGTTGAACCAGCTTGGTATTGCAGAAAACTGTTGAGCTCGCGTACTGTGGCTTTAACCATGGTACCCAATCGTTCTTCTTTGGTTTTTAGCAACATTTCATCCTTAGCCCCGGCAAAAAAAATGTCATAAACCATAACCAGGATAGGAATTAACAAAATAGCTGAAACTGTTACCATAATTTGTGTGGCAAAGGATTTATTTTTAAAAATTTTAAACACCACAACACCCCTTAGTGCATAATAACAGACAAAAGAAGCAGCTGACCGTATAAAAACAAACACCAATAAATCATTGAAACTATTAGGTTATTGCTTGCAAATTAAGGTGTGCCTTGATTTAATAAAAATTCGTGTTAACAACCAACCAACTCTTGCTTAAAAATAGACAATAAAACAAATATTGCTGAAGTTTTGGCAGGTTTATTTTATGGCATGAGTTTTGCTTTAAAAAATCTATATAAACTGATCAAAAGGACCATGACAAGGCAATAAAAATCAAAGTTAAATCTTGTTTGGCAATTTAATTTATTATACCACAAGTGATTTAACTGCTAAAGAAAAATGAACGGTAATAGACATTTTTTGTGACGCAACAAGTCTGAAGGGTTGGTTTGTGTCTGATAACAAACAAAATGTGCTTGCATAATAATAGGGGAGGTAAGGTTAATGACCGCTGCACAGTTTGCTGAGTGGGTTCAAGAGAAGTTTGATTCCTGTAACATCCACAACGAAATTGAAACAAGCAAGTTGCTGGCGGAAGTTATGAAAAGGTATTTTTCCCTGGATAAACATGAGAAAGATGATGACTAAAATTAAACGGGGGCGCGGTTTATTTGCTTAAGGGGTGTGAGTTTTAGATGCCCGGCCCAAAAGAGAAAAAAGTAAAACACATTATGTTACCCATTCAAGACTATGCAACGGTTTTTTTGGAGAACTCTTTACGGGATGCCATGTTTGTCCTAAAATGTACTTTTTTTGCCGGTTGTTCAGCCGGGTCACAGGCTCATCGTTCAGTGCTGGTTTTTGATCATAATAAAAAACTGGTAGGAACTCTTAGTTTTCGCGATATTATCAATTCTTTAAAAATATCAAGAAAGGCCCTGAGTGAAGGTTTTAAGTATCGGGAAGGGGTTTTTACAAGTTTATGTCTTTTGCAGGCCGCTAAAAAGGTAAAAGAGGTGATGAAGCCGATAGGAAAAGTCACGGTCAATGTTAATGACAATATTTTGGATGCGATATGCCTGTTAATGGAAGAAAATCTAGAGTTGATACCGGTGGAGGATAAGGGACAAATTGTAGGGATGGTCAGAACGGTAGAGATTTTCAAAGAGGTAAGTGAGTTGGTGGAGGCTAACGGTTTTTCCTAATGGAGGTAAGTTATGGCTAAGGCTTACGATTGTATGCCAACCACAGGAGACGCTGACAGCAGCAGATGCTTGGACAATTTGCTGAATAGGTTGCGTGAACACGGACAAAGGGTAGCCGAGGGCGAAGTCAATTGGCATGAAGTATTGGCCAAATCGGAGCAAGCCGTTGATCTTTGTGCCGCTTATCCCTGCCTCAATGGGAATGTGGTGAGGTTAAGTATGCTGCTGCTCCCCCTTGTAAAAAAAGCTCCTTTTTTCGCAAGCCTGCAGGTGGTTGATGAAGTTTTGCGTGATATGGGGCCAGAGGAAAAATTGCTTATCTTAAAAGTATTAGCAGAGTCACAAACAGATTTTGCCCAGGGAGAGGCATCCGTTGTCCGGTATTTTATGAACTCTTAATCAGGGGTGATGGTATGGCCGGAAAATATTTAAAAAAAGTAAAACATAACCATACCCGTAATTTGGAAACAGTTTTAACAGAAATAAAACGGCATCGGGGTCAAGGAGTGTCCCTGGCCCACCTGGCTGTAAGTTGCGGGGTGAGCACCAGACAGGTATACCGTTACCTTAATGAATTACAAAAGTTAGGGTACGAAATTTTAAAGGTTGCGCCGACAGAGACGGCAGAAACCGGCGGGTATACGTTAAGAGAAACTGAAAACAGCCTGCCAAACGAAATGCCGTTGCTTAATATGTTGGATGAGTTGTCGCAGTTAAGCAAGCAAATAGCTATATCCAGGTCTTTTGTCAAAGAATTTTTATTTAGACTGTGGCTGAGCAAGCTGGGTACGGTGTTGCCTCTCAATATCTCCGTTGCGGGTTTTAATCATGCAGATGCTGTTAATGCAAGCGGACAAACAGTGGTGCTTGCTGCAAGAAATGATGGTGATTTGGAAGAAATTAAAATCAGAGTGTCCCCCAGAGTGATAGGCAGTGTAACCGAGAGATTGGCAACCGAACTTATAGCTAAACAACGGCAGAAGGATGGCCGGTATATTCTTTTGTTAAAAACATACCGGGCAAGAGAAATGGCCGGTGTTTTGGTGCAATGGGGCAGTGAAGTTGAGGTTTTAGAACCGGGATGGTTAAGATACCGCATTTTAGAAAATTGTAAAGCTGTTTTGCATGCTAACCGGCTGAGGAAAACGGACAAAACCTTATATTCCCGGCCCGGTAGATATATGGTTATTAATTAAAAGAGAGGAGCGGTTGAAAGAACAGAAAAATTATGCTGCTTTAGAGCTATAACTTTTAATTAACTAAGCACCTTTATTATTATTTTTAACCATGGAAGCACTTTGTTTCACAAATACTTAATGACATCGTATTTAAAGCACCTTTTGTGATCAAAACTGTTATTGGGGGCTGTGCTTATGAACATTTTAAAGTTTGTGCCGATTTTAGACACCTTGAAAAGCTACGACAAAAAAGACTTTAAATTTGATTTAGTTGCAGCACTTACGGTTGCTGTGGTGGCTTTGCCTCAAACCATGGCTTATGCCATGATTGCCGGTGTCCACCCGGCTTACGGCCTGTATGCAGGCATAGTTCTCACTATTGTTGCGTCTTCTTTTGGTAGTTCGCACCAGCTGGCCACCGGGCCAACTAATGCTATTTCGCTCTTGATTGCCGCATACATGGTGCCCTTTGCGGGACAGGATAATTTCTTTGCCAACTTGTTTTTACTGACCTTTTTGGTGGGTGCGATTCAATTTTTAATGGGAGTTTTGCGCTTGGGCTCTCTGGTTAACTATGTATCCCACGCAGTGATTGTTGGCTTTACTGCCGGTGCCGGTATAATCATTGCAATGGGCCAGCTTAATAACTTGATGGGAATCAAATTGCCCAAAGGTCACCTGTCCAGTATTGATAAAGTAATTATTTGTTTGCAAAACATTGATAAATTAAACTATGTGGCCTTTGGTTTGGGGATTTTTACTATTGCGGTAATTGTTATTTGTAAAAAAATAAATAAAAACCTACCCGGGGCACTGTTGGGAGTTATTTTTTCAGTGGTTTTGGTGATGACTCTTAATTTAGAAAAATACGGTGTTAAAATTGTGGGTCAAATTCCCCAGGCTATCCCGCCGCTAAGTCAACCCAACTTTAGTCCCAAAGCCATTGCTGATTTAAGTGCGGGCGCCCTGGTCATCGCAATTATAGGATTAGTAGAAGCGGTTTCTATCTCCAAGGCGATAGCGGCCAAAACCTTGCAGAAAATTGATCCTAACCAGGAGTTTATCGGTCAGGGATTGGCCAATATGGTTGGCGGTTTCTTCAGCTGTATCGCAGGCTCGGGTTCTTTTACCCGTTCCGCCATCACCTACCAAAACGGGGGGCGCACCCGGCTAGCCGGTGTACTGGTTGGTGTTATAATGCTGTTAGTGCTGATTTTCTTTGCCCCCTACGCCAAATATATTCCTAACGCCAGCTTAGCCGGCGTGATCATGGTTGTTGCTTACTCCATGATAGATAAAAAAGCACTGGTTAAAGTTTTAAAAACCAACCGTAACGATGCGGCTGTTTTGCTGGTAACCATGCTGACCACCATATTTGCTCCCGAGCTTGAACAGGCTATTTATGCCGGGGTGGCTCTGTCGCTGATCCTTTATTTGAAGGATTCCGGCGTAGCCGGTGTAAAAACCCTGGCACCGGTCAGGGTCAGTGACGGCAGGTTTGTGGAGCAGACCATTAACGGCGAAAATCCCTCAATATCAATTTTTCAGCTGGAAGGCAACCTGTATTTTGGCTCTGCTTCAGACCTGGAGAAGAAGTTATCAGATAATTATTCTGATGCAAAGGTATTCTTGATTCGTTTTAAGGGCATTTCTGTGATTGATATTACCGCTTTAGAAGTAATAGAATCATTTATTAACAGAGCTCAGAGTGACGGCAAGCGGGTAATGCTGTCCGGGGTTTCGCCTAAAATTTATCGGATGCTGGAGAAAATGCATATCATTGATCATGTGGGCAGCAACAATGTTTTCATGGAAGAAGATGAAGTATTTGCCACTTCGGGCAAAGTTCTTGATGAGGCCAGTTCTTTTGTAAGAAATATCGGATACTCTACCCAGGAAAGAACTGTCCGCGCCTAGCCTTGCTTGATTAACCCTGAGATGGATTATTTTACCGGTTTGGTCAAGGCGACATGCAGGTAGGTAAATAAATAACCAAAGATATGGATTATTGGCGTAAAACTTAATTATATAAAATACTTAAAATAGAAACAAGTTTAACAAACCGGCTTGCTTAATTATTTAAAGGGGCTGCTCAGCCGCTCAGACAATAGACAAAGGAAAGTCAAGGTGGTTTAATGATCACCTGCCAGCAACTTGTCGAAGCAGGGTTACAGCCCTTGATGAGCGTAAGGAGTCATTGGGGTGGCGCCCACATCCTGTGGGCGCCGGTCGAACCTGGCCAGGAGGGTCAGTTTGAGGCGACCCCAAGGGCGACCGGAGCGAATCATAGTGCTGCCGGTGCGCAGACCGGAGCTAAAGGTAATCATAAACCACGGTTAATGTTTGTTGACACTTTGAGCGACTTCTCAGTCGCTTTTTTTATGGTTAAAAAATAAATCTTGTTCCCCTGTCCGGATTTTTGTAGCGGCATTGATAAAGAGGTTTTCATGGTCATAAGAAGTTATTCCGGACCAAACAAACCGCTGATCGGCAAGCAATCAAAGCAACTTTCTTAATATTTTGCAAACTGCTGAAATAAGAACTGATGTTTAGATTGGGCAAGTAATTTAATGTCAATTAGCTTAAATCAGACTGTACAAAATTTTACGAAACAGTTAATTTAAGAAAAAGCAAAAAAGGCAGACAAAGTGCGAAGTGAACCTTGGCATTGGGTAGGCCGGCACGACTTGCGGGTTTTTCCGTATTTTGTGCCGGCCTTTTTGATTCGGTGGTATAATAATAAAAAGGGGGGTTAGTGATGTACGGTACCTCAAAGTGCGGCAAGTGCGCCCGTAAAGAAACATGCGATATCCGGCTTCATCTCAGCCGTCTAATCAAAGAGGCCATCCAAAATGCCGAAGCGGGCATAAAAGAACTGGCACCCAGGGAGATTGACTATGTTATTCTGACGGATATTTCAGTGATTCCTGTCCGCTGCCAAAACTATCTCAGCCTGGAGGAAAGCAAGGAAGAACAGGGCGTAAAGGAAAGTTTTTTTTACCATGGAGGAGCCCTGGCCCCCACAGCCGTTTAACTGCCGAGGACACAGCAAGTTATAAACGGTCGGCTTTTTAAGAGAGGATTGTTCCTAAAGCAATTTTAGCTTTTTTGCAACCCCGTATTCAGAGCGATATAGCGCTTTAAACAAGCATCCCGTTGTACAAAAAGGGGATGCTTGTTTATTTTTGGGCTTTGCCGCCTGGGGCGGGCCCTTTTGGGCCGGCCCTTGTTTGTTTAATGACGTATTTCAGGTTACATCTCAATACTTTAGGCAGTGGCCGGTTGCGGCCCGGCCAATTTTTTAAGCTGTGCGGCAGCAAGGGGTATTTTTATTAAGAAACTTTAAAAGTTGTGAAATTATTATCAATACGAAGGCAGAGGGAGTAATCGCGACAAAATCCAGAGTCAAACAAATATTTAGAACTGTACAGAATTATTTTAAATCTGTACGTTAAAGACACAAATATTTGTCATTACAACATAAATTTATTTGTCATGCAAAACCACAAGACGGCTTTATTGTTTGTCAGGATTTTAAGTTGGTCAATGCAAATTACTTTTATTTTATATTTATGCCGGGAAATTTGTCGTAAAAGGGGGAGGGGGCTTGAGCCGGCAGATATTGCTAGAGAGACAAATTTGTGAAGCCTTTATAAAGTTTCAACGGGAACTGGTAGGCCGAGGACCGGAAATCACCAGGGCCATGATTTGCCGGGATATGGTAATTGTTCGGTCCAAAGGTGTTCTTACCAAAGAAGAAAAGCATGTAAGCAACAGCCGCAAAGGCCGGGCGCTGGTGAAACAGCTTCGCATGGAATTGCGGGAGTCATACCTTGAGCAAATTGAGAAGTTGATTGCTGATTTAACCAATTGCCAGGTTGTAAGCAGCCACGGTGACATCAGTATTCGCACCGGGGAACAAATTGAAGTATTCATTCTCAATACGGATCTGGAAAAAAAATTAAAATCAATCTGACTGGCCTGCAACTGAGGTAGGTTGACAGGCGAGTTGCAGGTTAAATGTTGGTAGACCGGATGCGAAGCCGGAACAGGCTTGGTATAAAGTAAACCAACGTTATCTTGGTTCTTTGGGCCAAATAACGTTGGTTTTTATTTTTTAGGAAAGGAGGGCTATGTTTAAGTATTTATATTTAGTGTTGTTAAGTTTGCACACCTAATGTCAGGTTGTTGAAAAATTGTTATTTCAAAGCAGAGTGGGTTGGTAAATATATTTTTGACTAATAAGCACCTTAATTAATTTTACGGGGTGATGGCTGTGAACAGTGAATTAAAACGTTATTTCTTTGTACTTTTAGGTTTTGCAATCTTACTGTTGTTTTACTTTATGCCACCTTTAAATCCTGCGGTTGATCCTATGGGTAAAACCTTTGAACTGTCGCAAGCGGGCAAAGCAGGCTTGGGTCTGTTTTTGTTGGCCGGTATCTGGTGGGTGTTTGAAGTTATACCAATTGGTGTTACCAGTATTGCCATCGGTGTTTTGCAGCCGGTCTTCGGCATCCGGCCGGCTAAGGAGGCTTTTCGGGATTTTATGGACCCCACGGTGATGTTTATTTTAGGCTCTTTGCTGGTGGGGTTGGCCTTTACCCAGTGTGGCATAACGAAACGCATAGCTTATAAAATGCTGGTTATAGTGGGGGAAGATACTCGTAAAATCCTGTTGGGGGTTTTTGTGTTGACGGCCCTGTTAACTCACGTGATGGCCCATACTGCGGTAGCCGGCACCATGTTTCCCATTTTAATGTCTATTTTAGCCTTGTACGGCGGCGATCTGAACAAACCCAGTAAATTTGGTAAAGCTTTATTTATCGGCATGGCTTTTGCAGCCGGTGCGGGCAGTATTTGCACCTTGATGGGCGGCGCCCGCAACCCTGCGGCGGTTGGTTTTTACAAAGAATTTACCGGTCAAGACGTTAGCTTTTTGCAATTCTCTGCCGCTTTGGCTCCCTTTGGCTGGGTCACGGTCTTCCTGATCTTTTTCCTGATGATTACCATTTTTAAACCGGAAAAAATCAAAGTACCCGGTCTGCGCCAGCGGGCCCAGCAAGAGCTGGCTAAATTAGGCCCTATCAGCAAACAGGAAATTTTTGTCTTGGTCGTGGTAGCCCTTGCCTTGTGCACCTTGATTTTCCAAAAGTTTATTCCCGCCCTAAAGGGTATGGACCGTTCAGTTCCTTTGCTGGCAGCAGGGTTGATCTTCTTCATCACTAAAGTCCTTACTGTTAAAGACCTGGAAAAATCGATCCCCTGGAATATAGTATTGTTGTTCTCCGGGGCCATGAGTATCGGTTTTGCCCTGTGGCAAACCGGTGCTGCGGAATGGATGGCGGTCAGCTGGTTGTCTTTAATTAAGGATGCGCCCTGGTTGGTGTTCCTGCTGGGTATTTCACTGCTGGTATTGATCTTAACCAACTTTATTATGAATGTGGCAGCTATTTCCATCTGCCTGCCGGTGGCTCTGGTTATTGCCAAATACCTGGGAGTTAACCCGGAGATCGTGCTGTATTCATCAGTGGCCATGGCCGGTATGCCCTTCCTGCTGCTGATCGGTGCGGCACCCAACGCCATTGCTTATGAATCTAAACAATTCAGTACCGGCGAGTTCTTTGTAACCGGCATTCCGGCCAGTTTAGCCATCCTGGCCATGGTGGCCATCTTCTCTTTAACCTTCTGGCCCATTATCGGCATTCCTGCATTAGTACATTAAACATATAAAAATTATGTGTTAAATACTTGGTAAAACCCTGGTTTTACATAACCAGGGTTTATTTGAATTATTTGTTTTTGGCAAAGTCATTGTAATGACATGGCAGGAGGATTATAATACTTGGTGGTGGCGGTGACAATACCATAAAAAACTAATTGCTGAGGTGATGCGTCGTGGAGGGAAACAGTCAAGTCATATTTGCAACCGCCGTTTTTTTAATTTCATACGCAATTATTATTTCCGAAAAAATTCACCGTACCGTGGTGGCTCTGTTTGGGGCCATGATCCTTATTATTGCCGGTGTGCTGCACCAGGAAGAGGCTGTTAAAGCCATTGATTTTAATACTATCGGCCTGCTGGTGGGTATGATGATTATTGTGGGTATTACCAGGCGCTCCGGCGTGTTTGAGTATCTGGCGGTCAAGGCCGCCAAGCAAAGCAAGGGCGAACCCCTGGCCATTATGGTGGCGCTGTCGCTTATTACTGCAGTATTGTCTGCCCTGCTGGACAACGTAACCACCGTGCTGTTAATTGTACCTGTAACCTTCTCCATTGCCCGGGCGCTGGAAATTAACCCGATGCCCATATTGCTGGCTGAGGTGCTGGCTTCCAACATCGGTGGAACCGCTACCCTCATCGGCGACCCGCCGAACATTATGATTGGTTCCGCCGTCGGCCTTGGTTTTATGGATTTTGTAGTTAACTTAGCTCCGGTTGTAATTGTTATTATGGTTGTCACTATTTATTTATTGAAGTGGATTTACCGCAAACAATTTGTGGTGCGGGAAGAATTAAAAAGAAATATTATGGCCATGAATGAAAAGGATGAAATTAAGGATCCTGTATTGCTTAAGAAATCGCTTTTTGCCTTGGCGGTTACCATTTGCGGTTTCTTGCTGCACCAGTATGTCCACCTGGAATCTGCCACCATTGCCCTGTTCGGCGCGGCCCTGCTGCTGCTGCTGACCAGGGAGGAACCGGAACACGCATTGGAAGCGGTGGAATGGCCTGTCATTTTCTTCTTTGCCGGCCTGTTTATTCTGGTAGGCGGCTTGGAAGAAGTGGGCGTTATTGAATGGATAGCTCAAAAGGCGCTGGAGTTAACCGGCGGGGAACTGCTCACCACCGGTATGCTGATCCTCTGGCTGTCGGCCATTGCTTCTGCCTTTGTGGACAATATCCCCTTTGTGGCCACCATGATTCCTTTGATCCAGGATATGGGCCGCTTGGGCGGCATTGCCAACCTGGATCCCCTGTGGTGGTCCTTGGCCCTGGGGGCCTGCCTGGGCGGCAACGGTACCATCATTGGTGCTTCAGCCAACGTGGTGGTGGCCGGTATGGCGGAAAAGCAGGGTATTCGCTTTACTTTCCTGGGCTTTATGAAAGTGGCCTTCCCGCTCATGCTGGTATCTATTATCATATCTTCTGTGTACCTGTACTTTTTCTACTTAACCTAATTGTTATGCCAGCCCCGGCTTTGGCCGGGCTATTTTTTTTCTGCCGGGGTACAACTAGTAACGGTTGGGGAAAGGAGGATGCAGTTTGGTTGCCACCGCTGTTACAGAAGTAACCCTGGAAGGAAAACAACTTAAGCTCTCTAATTTAAGCAAGTTAATATGGCCGGAAGGCTTGACCAAAGCTCATTTAATAAAGTATTATACGGACATTGCGCCCTTTTTGTTGCCTCACATCAAAGGGCGGCCCCTGGTGATGAAACGCTATCCCCACGGCGTGTCAGGTGAATATTTTTACCACAAGGAATGTCCGGATTATGCACCCGAATGGATGCAAACCGTCAGCATCAGGCACAGTAAAAAAAGGGTAAATTATATTGTCTGTCATGATACGGCCACACTGGTTTGGCTGGCTAATCAGGGTTGCATTGAAATGCACGCCTGGCTATCCCGCCATCCCCGGGTGGAATATCCGGATTTAGCGGTTATTGATTTGGATCCGGGCCGGCAGGCTGCCTTTCAAGATGTCCTGGCGGTGGCCGAAGTGGTGCGCCAAGTGCTTGATTACCTTGGTTTACTGGGTTTTCCCAAAACCTCGGGAGCGGCAGGGATACATATTTTTATTCCCATAAGGCCTGTTTATACTTTCCGGGAAGTCACCGGTGCGATGGAGTGGCTGGCCGGTTTGGTAACCCGGGCAGTGCCCGACAAGGCCACCGTCACCAGGGCGCTGGCAGCAAGGGAACCCCACAAAGTATATGTAGACTATTTGCAAAACACCCGGGGTAAAAGTATGGCCTGGACTTATAGCTTAAGACCGTTGCCCGGAGCGCCTGTATCAACCCCTGTTTTATGGGAAGAAATCGAAGCCGGATGTATCATGCCGTCAGATTTCACCCTCAATACTGTCTTCTGCCGGCTGAAGGAACTGGGGGATTTGCACCATGACATGTTTAAGCAGGCGCAGGACTTATCCCAAATTCTTTCTTTAACGGCGAATTCATAAAAATTTAGCAACTTGGAAGGAAAAACCATTTGCCATCCCGAAAGTGGTAAAAATCTTACTGCAGGGGTGGTATCTTGCAAAACCGGGAATATTGGATTTGCTGGCAGCTACTTATGCCCGGCGCCGGCCGACGGGTTTGGGAGATAATAAATTATTTCGGCTCCCCCGAACAGGCCTGGCAGGCCAGCCAGAACCGGCTGGCGGCCATTCCTTTGCTTGGTCGCGAGGGTGCCCGCCGGTTGGTCAAGCGGCGGGAAAGTTTACAGTATCACCGGCTGCTGTCCTATCTTGAAAAAATAAATTGTCAAATTATAACCATTGCTGACTCAGGGTACCCGCCGTTGTTAAAAGCCATTTATGACCCGCCGCCGGCTCTTTTTGTCAGAGGTCATTTGCCGGATGTGGAACAAGCAGCTCTGGCCATAGTTGGTTCCCGGCGGCCTACACCCTACGGGCTGGCTGCTGCTGAGTCCTTTGCGGCTGAACTGGCGGGAACAGGCCTAACTATTGTCAGCGGCATGGCCAGGGGTATTGACAGTGCGGCACATCACGGGGCGCTGCGTACCGGCTGCACAATTGCTGTTCTGGGATGCGGCCCGGATGTTGTATATCCCAGGGAGAATGAAAGGCTGATGAAGCAAATTATGGAAAAAGGGGCGGTGCTGACAGAGTATCCCCCGGGTACAGTACCCCAACCATGGCATTTTCCCAGCCGTAATCGTATTATCAGTGGCTTGAGTCGGGGCGTGCTGGTTGTTGAAGCAGCGGCAAAAAGCGGGGCACTGATTACGGCTGATTTAGCCCTTGAACAGGGAAGGGAGGTTATGGCTGTACCGGGTAATATTAACAGTAACCTGAGTGCCGGTACCAATTTGCTTATTCGTCAGGGGGCCAGGCTGGTAACCAGGCCGGCAGACGTGTGCGAGGAGTTGGGCCTGGGGGATCTGTCCCTGGGGCAGGCCCCAAAGAGTTTGGCTGCATATGATCTAACCGGTTTGGAAATAAAGGTGTTGCATGCTTTAACTCATCTGCCCCAGTCGATGGAGGAAATTGTTGCGGCATGTCGATTAGAAGCCGGCCAGGTGGCAGCGGCCCTCACCGTCCTGGAGCTGCGGGGGTTAGCCCGGATGCTGCCGGGGAAAATGTATGCGGCAGCCGGACTGTAACAGTTATTGTTCTAAAAGGATATAACTTCTGATACATTGTAAAAGAAGTAAGGGAAGGTAATAATAGTTTCAAAAATAAGCCAACCCTTACTGATGAGAGCATGAGCACAGGCTTTCGTAAATGGGGTGTATTGATTGAGTAAAACACTGGTAATAGTAGAATCACCGGCCAAAGCAAAAAGCATTGGCAAATATCTGGGCAGAAACTATACAGTAAAGGCTTCCATGGGACATTTGCGTGATCTCCCCAAAAGCCAGTTTGGTGTGGATGTGGAAAACAACTTTGCGCCCAAGTATATTGCCATCAGGGGCAAGGGGGATATTATCAAAGACTTGCGTGCCGCTGTCAAAAAGGCGGATCGCGTGCTGTTGGCCTCTGACCCTGACCGTGAAGGGGAGGCGATTGCCTGGCACTTAACTAAATTATTAGATATTGACGAAAACAGTCCCTGCCGGATTGAGTTCAATGAGATAACTCCCAAAGCCATTGAACAGGCGGTTCAACAGCCGCGCCCCATCGACCTGGACAGGGTGAATGCCCAGCAGGCCCGAAGAATTTTAGACCGCCTGGTAGGGTACAACCTGAGCCCGTTGCTCTGGCGTAAAGTAAAGAAAGGCTTGTCTGCCGGCCGGGTACAATCAGTGGCGGTGCGGTTAATTTGCGACCGGGAAGAAGAAATCCGAGCTTTTGTGCCTGAAGAATACTGGAGCCTCACCGCCAAATTTGTTAAGTCGGGGAAATCTCCCTTTGAGGCAAAACTTCATAAGTACCGGAATCAAAAAATCCACATTGCCAACCGGGAAGCCATGGAGCAAATTTTAGCTGATCTTAAGGGAGCGTCTTTCCGGGTAAACAGCGTAAGCCGCAAGGAAAAGCTGCGTCATCCGGCAGCTCCTTTTACCACCAGCTCTCTGCAGCAGGAAGCATCCAGAAAGTTGAACTTTACCTCCCGTAAAACCATGGTAGTGGCTCAACAGCTTTATGAAGGTTTAGAGTTGGGCAAGGAAGGACCGGTAGGTCTGGTAACTTATATTCGTACCGACTCCACCAGGGTGTCTGAAACCGCTGTGCAAGAAGCAAGAAAATTTATTAATGAAAGGTTTGGCCCGGCTTACTTGCCGCAGCAGCCAAGGCAGGCTGCCGGCAAAGGCAAGGTGCAGGATGCCCACGAGGCTATTCGCCCCACCTCGGTTTACCGGGATCCGGAGTCTGTTAAGGGATTTTTGACCAACGATCAATACAAACTATATAAATTAATCTGGTCCAGATTTTTAGCCAGCCAGATGGCGCCGGCGCTGATAGATACCACCGGCATAGATATTGCCGCCGGGGATTATGTTTTCCGGGCTGCCGGTTCGATTGTCAAATTTCCGGGTTTTATGCAGGTTTATATTGAAGGCAATGATGACGGGGTTAAGGAAGAAGAAAAATTGTTGCCTGAACTGGCTGAGGGGGATAAACTGCAGGCTAAAACTCTTACACCAAAACAGCACTTTACCCAACCGCCGCCCCGCTATACAGATGCCACGCTGGTCAAGGTTTTGGAAGAAAAAGGAATTGGGCGTCCCAGCACATATGCGCCTATTGTGGAAACCATTCAAAAACGCGGTTATGTGGTAAGGGAAAATAAACAGTTTTACCCCACCGAGCTGGGGATGATTGTGGTAGAGCTGCTGAAGCAATATTTTCCCGAGATAATAAATATTGAATTTACTGCCGAAATGGAAGAAAAGCTGGATCGCATAGCTGAAGGTGAGCAACAGTGGTCCGGTGTTTTACAAGAATTTTACCGGCCCTTTGTCAAAACCCTGGCAACGGCGGAGGAGCAGATTGGTAAAGTTGAGGTTGCTGATGAAGTAACCGACGAGATTTGTGAGCAATGCGGCAGGCAGATGGTAATAAAATTAGGACGTTATGGTAAATTTTTGGCCTGTCCGGGTTTCCCGGCATGCCGCAATACCAGGCCGTTGCTTGAACCAACCGGGGTAAAGTGTCCCCGTTGCGAAGGTGAAATGGTATTAAGGCGCAGCAAAAAGGGCCGTAAATTTTACGGTTGCAGCAAGTATCCGGATTGCGACTTTGTTACCTGGGATACGCCTACCAATGAAAAGTGTCCTCATTGCCATGCCATGATGGTGGAAAAAACAAGCCGCGGCAAGGAAAAAAACTTGCAGTGTGTCAATGAAGACTGTCCCTCTCAAGGTAACAGGAGCGGTACGCCCAAGAGGGCAGCCGCAGTTAAAAAGAAAGCAAGTAAAAAGTAAAGACTTTTAACAAAAGTTAAACCAGAGTGTTGATAAATATTACGGGGTTAATGAACCTTTTTAGCTCCCCGACAGCACTGTAATTTGCTGCGGTCCCCACTGGGAACGCCGGCGGCCCACCCGCCCCGGATCGGCCGGCGCCCACATCCTGTGGGCGCCACCCCAACGGTTCCCTTCGCTTCGCTCGACAAGTGCTGTTTCCGGCGCATTGACAAATTCGGCGGGGATCATAAAACATACAGAAGGTGCTTAGACAGGAACAAAAGGGAAATCAAGATTTGTCATTATTTGCAACTGCAGATTGACGGTTTCGGTTTTATGGTTAACGCTAATATTTACATTACCGGCTTAACAGGAGGCTAATCAGTAATGACAGAAAACAGGGTTACGGTTATCGGGGCCGGCCTGGCAGGATCAGAAGCGGCCTGGCAGTTAGCCCGCCGCGGTGTAGCTGTTGATCTTTACGAGATGAGACCTTACAAGTATCCGCCTGCCCACCACACCCCGTATTTTTCTGAACTGGTGTGCAGCAATTCCCTGCGAGCTGCTGCTCTGGAAAACGCGGTAGGTTTATTAAAGGAAGAAATGCGGCAGTTGAATTCCTTAATTATTCAAGCGGCGGACGCTCAACGGGTACCGGCCGGCGGTGCCCTGGCCGTGGATCGGGAAGGGTTTGCTAAATTTATTACCGAACGATTGGAACAACACCCGCTGGTTTCGGTACACCGCCAGGAGGTAACCAGGTTGCCGGAGCGGGGGATCGTTATTATTGCTTCCGGCCCCCTGACGTCAGAGGCGTTGTCACAGGAAATTGCCAGGTTGACAGGTGAACAATACCTTTACTTTTACGATGCGGCAGCTCCCATTGTAACTCTGGAGTCTTTGGATATGACCAAAATCTTCCGGGCGTCACGTTACGGCAAAGGGGAAGAAGCCTACCTGAACTGTCCCATGACCCGGGAAGAATACGATGTTTTTTACGAAGCATTGCTTAAAGCGGAGAGGGTGCCTTTAAAGTCCTTTGAAAAACAAATTCACTTCGAAGGTTGCATGCCGGTGGAGGTTTTGGCCGCCCGGGGCAAGGAAACGCTTCTTTACGGGCCTTTAAAACCGGTGGGGTTAATTGATCCCGGTACGGGCAAGCGTCCCTACGCGGTTGTTCAATTAAGGCAGGATAATGCAGCCGGTACCCTTTTCAATCTGGTGGGGTTTCAAACCAATCTTAAATGGGGCGAGCAACAGCGAGTCTTTCGGCTGATTCCCGGGCTGGAACAGGCTGAGTTTGTGCGCTACGGCGTAATGCACCGCAATACCTATATTAATTCTCCTGTTTTGCTGAAACCCACCCTGCAAATGAAACAACACGAAACCATCTTTTTTGCCGGGCAGATCACCGGGGTGGAAGGCTATGTGGAGTCGGCAGCCGCCGGATTAATTGCGGGAATAAACGCCGCCAGGCTGCAGAAGGGGCAAAAACTACCGGTATTCCCGGCGGAAACCGCCCATGGAGCACTCATCAATTATATTACTACCGCTTGCAGCGGCAACTTCCAACCGATGAATGTTACCTTTGGACTGTTTCCCGAACTGCCGGTGCGCCTGAAAGGAAAGAAAGAACGTGGCCAAGCGCAGGCGGCCCGGGCTTTGCAAAAACTTAAAGAATGGTCGGTTGCGGAGCAGATTTAAGATGTGTCTCTTGTGAATTGTCAAAAGGTAGTTGCAATTTAAAGTTACCTTATGGTATATTTTATTAAGCGTCATATTTCGACATTTAGTGGTTCGCCATGTATACAAATATAGATAACTTTATTGATTATTTAAAGCTCCAGAAAAATTTTTCCCACCGTACGGTGGAAGCATATCAGAAAGATTTGTTTGACGGCCTGGATTTCTTTGCTTCCCTGCTGTCTGTACCTGTTGAACAAATGCGGCCCTCTGACATTAACAGCAAGTTGATGCGAAGTTACCTGGCCCATTTACAGCAGAGAAAACTAAGCCGGGCCACTGTGGCCAGAAGACTGGCCTCCTGGCGGTCTTTTTTTAAGTTTTTATATAATAACGGGATAATTTTTGCCAACCCTATGGTAAAGTTGGTCAATCCCAAACGAGAAAAAAGGTTGCCTAAATTTTTATATGAGTCAGAGGCGCAGCGGTTGGTGGAAGCGCCGGATAACAGCCCGCTGGGTTGCCGCGATAAGGCTTTGCTGGAACTGCTGTATGCCACAGGTATCAGGGTGTCTGAGCTGGTCGCCTTGGATCTGCCGGATCTTGATTTGAACCGCAGTTATTTAAGAGTATTGGGCAAAGGGTCTAAAGAACGGATAGTCCCTTTGCATAATCAGGCAGTGGCAGTGTTGGCACATTACTTGCAAAACATCAGACCTGGCTTGGTGCAGGGCAATAACCGGGCTGTGTTTGTTAATTACAGGGGTGGCCGCCTCAGTGATCGGGGTGTGCGAAAAATAATTGATAAGTACTGTACTTTGGTAGGGCTAAAGAATAACATCAGCCCCCATGCCATCAGACATTCTTTTGCTACCCATTTGCTGGACAACGGCGCAGACTTGCGCAGTGTTCAGGAACTGTTAGGTCATGTTTCGTTGTCTACCACCCAGATTTATACCCATGTGACCAAACAAAAATTAAAGAAAGTATACAAGCTGCACCACCCAAGGGCCTAGCCTGAGATGCGTAAATAAGGAAGGGATATTTGTGTTTCATGCTACAACTATAGTTGCCGTGAAAAGAGGATCATGTGTGGCGGTGGCCGGTGACGGTCAAGTCACTTTTGGTCAAAATACCATTATGAAGCACACTGCCCGCAAGGTAAGGCGGCTGTACCACGGGCAGGTGGTGGCCGGCTTTGCCGGTTCGGTGGCGGATGCTTTTACCTTGTTTGAAAAATTTGAAGGCAAGCTGGAAGAATATCATGGAAACTTAATGCGGGCAGCGGTTGAACTAGCCAAGGATTGGCGCACTGATAAATACCTGCGCACCCTGGAGGCCATGCTGATTGTAGCAAACCAGGAACACTTACTGGTGTTATCGGGAAACGGTGAAGTTATTGAACCGGATGAAGGGGTTACTGCCATTGGTTCCGGCGGTCCTTACGCCCTGGCAGCTGCCAGGGCTTTGCTTAAACATACCAACCTGTCGCCACGGGAGGTAGCCGGGGAAGCCCTAAATATTGCTGCAGATATTTGCGTATATACGAATAAACATATTTTGGTGGAGGAAATTTGATTTTGAAGGAGTTGAGCCGATGGAGGCCCTGACCCCAAGGGAAATTGTCGCTGAACTTGATAAATATATTGTCGGGCAAGAAAAGGCGAAAAAAGCAGTGGCGGTGGCTTTGCGAAACAGATATCGCCGCAGTAAGTTGCCGGAAGATTTGATTGACGAAGTAGTGCCGAAAAATATCTTAATGATCGGGCCCACCGGTGTGGGTAAAACGGAAATTGCCCGCCGTCTGGCAAAGCTGGTGAGAGCACCCTTCGTTAAGGTGGAGGCAACCAAGTTTACAGAAGTAGGCTACGTGGGCAGGGATGTTGAGTCAATGGTCAGGGATCTGGTAGAAACCTCCATCCGCATGATGAAACAGGAGAAGATGGAGGAGGTTGAAGAACGAGCCAGACGCATGGCTGATGAGCGTATCGTTGAATTGCTGGCTCCCTTGCCCGGACGGCCTGCGCCTTCCAAAAATCCCTTTGAAATGTTATTTGGCGGCATGCCGGACAACCAGGATGACAATAATAAGGCTTGGGAACAGCAGCACAGCCGGATAAAGTTTGAAAGGGAAACATTGCGGGAAAAACTGGCTCGGGGAGAACTGGAAAACGAGTTTTTGGAAATTGAAGTGGAAGATAACCACATGCCCATGCTGGAGGTTTTCAGTAACACCGGTGTTGAAGAAATGGGCGTCAATATGCAGGATGTTTTAGGCAGTATCTTCCCCAGAAAAAAACGCAGACGCAAGGTTACCGTTAAGGAGGCCCGCAAAATTCTAACCCAGCAGGAAGCCCAAAAACTTATTGATATGGATGAGTTAACCGCGCAGGCGGTAAAACGGGCTGAGGAGCACGGGATTATTTTCCTGGACGAAATCGATAAAATTGCTACCAGAGAAGGCAGCCATGCCGGTGCGGATGTTTCCCGGGGGGGCGTGCAAAGGGATATTTTGCCTATTGTAGAAGGATCCACCGTGATGACTAAGTACGGTCCGGTTAAAACTGACCATATCCTGTTCATTGCTGCCGGTGCCTTTCATATAACCAAACCTTCGGATTTGATTCCGGAGTTGCAAGGGCGATTTCCTATCCGTGTTGAGCTGGAAAGTTTGAGCAGAAGTGACTTTGAACAAATACTGACAGAGCCACGCAACTCTTTGATTAAACAATACACTGAACTTTTGTTGACTGAAGGGGTTAAGATAGAATTTTCAAAAATTCACTTGTAGAAATCGCAGATATTGCTTATACTGTTAATGAACAAAATGAAAATATAGGTGCCAGACGACTGCATACCATACTGGAAAAGTTACTGGAAGACATTTCCTTTGAGGCACCCGAGCTTAAAGGGCAGTCATTCACGATTGACAGTGCTTACGTTCGTGAGAAACTAAAAGATGTTGTAGCAAACCGTGATTTAAGTCGTTATATTCTCTAATCATTAATCAAAGCAGGGAGAGTGACAGAATGAGAAGTCTATTGGAAAGAACTCGCACTATCAATAAGTTATTGCAAAAATCCGCAGGATACCCGGTTGATTTTGGTGAGATTGCAGAGGTACTGTCTGATAATATTGAGTGCAACTGCTATATTATTGATCGCCGGGGGCGCGCTCTGGGCTACAAGTTTATGCCGCAATTTTCCTGTGACATTATGAAAGACATTGTAGAAGGTTCCAAACGTTTTCCGGAGGAGTATAACGAAAGCCTGTTAGGCATTAACGAAACTCATGCTAACTTTTGCCAGGCTTATGATGCTTGCGTTTTCTTTGAAGAAGAAAAGTGCAAGGGTCAAAACAAAGTAACAACAGTGGTGCCGATTGTGGGGGCAGGCTCTCGTTTGGGTACCCTGGTTCTGGCTAAGTTTAACCAGAACTTTACAGACGAAGATTTGATTTTGGCTGAATACGGTGCTACTGTGGTTGCTATGGAAATTTTACGCGCCCGGGCCGGCCGTATGGAAGAGGAAGCTCGCAAAAAAGCAGCCGTACAGATTGCCCTGGGAACCCTGTCCTACTCTGAGTTGGATGCTGTACAGCATATTTTTGAACAGCTGGAAGGCGACGAAGGAGTACTGGTAGCCAGCAAAATTGCCGACCGGGTGGGCATTACCCGCTCGGTAATTGTAAACGCACTGCGCAAGTTTGAAAGTGCCGGCGTTATTGAATCCAAATCCCTGGGGATGAAGGGGACTTACATCAGGGTATTGAACGACAGGTTGATCGAAGAACTACAAAGACTCAAGCATAATTAAAACTAAGGGGCTTTTTGGCATCTGACTTTAAGGGAAAGTTAGATACAGGTGTGGTTTATCATCCCCTGCCGGCAACTTGTTGAAGCACCGGTAACGGCGCTTGATGAGCTTGGAGCCATTGCGGCCGACAAAACGGGCCGGGAGTGGCGCTCCGGCACCGGTGCGCAGCTCAATGCGGTCGGTGCAAAGACAGGAGCTAAAGGGGATTATAATCCGCCGCAGAAGATTGGCGGACAGTTTTTAACTTGGGTGCCCGGGGCACCTGAGTTTTAATTTGTTAGGCATATGGTACTTGCGCTGTCTGATGTATTATGCTAAAATATCCCTTGGTGTTAATTACACACGTTGTCTGATTCGTGCAAGGTTGCCTGTTTGCTAAGGTCTTGCCGGAGATGAGGGTAACGGAGGTTTAAAAACACGGCAGGGAGGAGGTGTAACTAGCTATGGCAGTTATCTCCATGAAGCAATTATTGGAAGCAGGCGTTCATTTTGGCCACCAGACCCGTCGCTGGAACCCCAAAATGGCTCCTTATATTTTCACTGATCGCAACGGTATTTATATCATTGACCTGCAAAAAACCGTTAAAAAAGTGGAAGAAGCCTATGAGTTTGTAAAACAGCTGGCTGCAGAAGGCGGTAGCCTGTTGTTTGTAGGAACCAAAAAGCAAGCTCAGGAGGCTGTTAAGGAAGAAGCCGAACGTTGCGGTATGTTCTATGTGAATCAGCGTTGGCTGGGTGGTATGCTGACCAACTTCCAAACCATCCGTCAGCGTATTGATAGATTGCATGAACTGGAGCGTATGGAAGAAGACGGCACCTTTGACGTTTTGCCAAAGAAGGAAGTTGCCCGGCTTCTGCATGAAAAAGAGAAACTGGATAAATTCCTTGGTGGCATTAAGAATATGCGCCGTCTGCCCGGGGCTCTGTTCGTAATTGATCCCCGGAAGGAACGCATCGCAGTGGCAGAAGCTCGCAAGCTCGGCATTCCCATTGTAGCCATTGTTGATACAAACTGCGATCCTGATGAGGTTGATTACGTAATTCCCGGTAACGATGACGCTATTCGGGCAGTAAAGCTGCTTACCGCCAAGATTGCTGATGCTGTTTTGGAAGGTAAACAGGGTGAACAAGTCGCAGAGTAGAGTGTTAGGTAGAGGGCGTCTGCAAACACGGGAGGCCCCTACCTTTTTTTATACGTTCTTTTAAATGGTATAACATGGGAGTTAGCCTTAAGCTAAGGGTTTGTCAGGTTATAATTGTGGTTATAATACCACAAGGTTAATTAACCTGATATCGCATATTAGATAATCATGATAATGGCAGGATAAAGGAGGATATTTGTCATGGCAGAAATTTCTGCAAGTATGGTAAAAGAACTGAGAGAGCGGACCGGCGCCGGTATGATGGACTGCAAAAAAGCCCTGGCGGAAGTAGGCGGCGATATGGAGAAAGCTGTTGAATTCCTGCGGGAAAAGGGTCTGGCTGCTGCTGCTAAGAAAGCCGGCAGAATTGCCGCCGAAGGCATTGTCGAAGCGTACATACACGGTGGCGGCCGTATCGGGGTCCTGGTAGAAATCAACTGTGAAACTGATTTTGTGGCCAAAAACGAAGATTTTCGTGCCCTGGCTAAGGATATTGCCATGCAGATTGCGGCTGCCAAACCGGAATATGTGCGTCGCGAAGAAGTGCCTGCCGAAACGATTGAAAAAGAACGTGAAATTTTAAGAGCCCAGGCATTAAATGAAGGTAAACCCGAAAAAATTGTTGAAAAAATGGTTGAGGGCCGCATTGAAAAGTATTACAAAGAAGTGTGCCTGCTTGAGCAGCCCTTCATTAAGGACAGTGACAAGACCGTACAACAGGTGATTAACGAAGCTATTGCCAAGATCGGTGAAAAGATTGACGTGCGTCGTTTTACCCGCTATGAAATGGGCGAAGGCCTGCAAAAGCGTCAGGATGATTTTGCCGCTGAAGTGGCAGCACAAATCAAGTGCTAATACTTTTTAATGAGAAGCTAAAGGACTTTGAAAAAGATTGTAGAATAACAGAACTACCAGACTGGAGGACACCCATTTATGGTAACTCCCAAGTTTCGGCGGGTTATCCTGAAATTGAGCGGCGAAGCGCTGGCAGGGCAAAAAGGATACGGCATTGATCCCGATGTCGTAAACTCTATTGCCAGGCAGATCAAGGACATCATTGAATTAAGAGTGCAGTTGGCCATTGTGGTTGGCGGCGGTAATATCTGGCGGGGGATTTCCGGCAGCACCAAAGGCATGGACAGAGCTACCGCTGACTATATGGGTATGCTGGCCACTGTCATAAATTCACTGGCTCTCCAGGATGCCCTGGAAAAACATGATGTGGACACCCGGGTACAGACTGCCATTGAAATGCGGGCGGTGGCTGAATCATATATTCGGCGCCGTGCCATCAGACACATGGAAAAGGGACGGGTGGTTATTTTTGCGGCAGGTACCGGTAACCCGTATTTTTCCACTGATACAACGGCAGCCCTCAGGGCGGCTGAAATTGAGGCGGAAATTATATTGATGGCCAAGCAGGTCGACGGGGTTTACGAAGCCGATCCTTTAAAGAACCGCAATGCCAGAAAGTTCGATGAACTGTCTTATATTGAAGTGCTGAATCGTGGCCTGCAGGTTATGGATTCTACCGCCGTTTCGCTTTGTATGGATAACCAAATACCTTTGCTGGTGTTTAATTTAAACGAAGAAGGCAATATTAAAAGAGCAATCCTTGGGGAACGGATAGGAACCTTTGTTGGGGGGGAATTAAATGATTAAAGAAATTATATCTTCTGCAGAAGATAATATGAAAAAGACTGTGGAAGTTGTTCGTAAAGAATTTGCTTCTTTACGGGCCGGTCGTGCAACCCCTGCTTTGTTGGATAAGGTGACCGTTTCGTATTATGGAACACCTACCCCACTAAACCAACTTGCCAATATTTCTGTACCGGAAGCCCGGATGCTGGTTATTCAACCCTGGGATAAAAGCGTCATCCCGGAAATTGAAAGAGCTATTTTAAAGTCTGATCTGGGTATTACGCCTACCAGTGACGGTACTGTTGTGCGCTTGGTAATACCTCAGTTAACCCAAGAACGCCGGACCGAGCTGGTAAAGGTTGTGAAGAAAAAAGCGGAAGAAGGCCGTGTGGCTGTTCGTAATATCCGGCGGGATGTTAACGATGTACTGAAGGTTAAACAAAAAGAAGGTGTGCCCGAAGATGAAGTGAAACGGGGCCAGGAAGATTTGCAAAAAATCACGGACAAATATATTAAAGAAATTGATGAAATGGTAAAATCCAAAGAACAGGAGATTATGCAAGTCTAATGATCCCCGATGTTTTGGGCTACCGGCTTGATGATGCGCTTTCATTGCTGCAAAAACAAGGTTGCCGGACAAGTGTTATTATGACAGGGCCGCCCCGCCGCAATCCTGACGGGTTAAAGCGAGTGGTAAAAATGCAGACCCAGGGAGATCAGGTGATTTTAACAGTGGCATGTGAGGAGAAGGGGAAAGGAGGTATACACCATGGCATATAAAATCACAGATGAGTGTATAGCTTGCGGCACCTGCCTGGAGACTTGCCCCTACCATGCCATTGAGGAGGGCGACATCTTTAAAATTACCATGGCATGCGAGAACTGCGGGACATGTATGGATATTTGCCCTGCCGGAGCCATTATTGAAGAGTAATGAGTAAACCCCCTTCAAATCCGGAAGGGGGTTGTTTACATTGGAGGCTTAATGTAATGTTTAAGAAAATTACCGGTCTGTTTAACAGATACCAGTCACCGGAGGATGAAAACCGGCTCCTGCAATCCTTGGACCGCACCAGGCTGCCGCATCATATTGCCATAATCATGGACGGTAACGGCCGCTGGGCCCAGCGGAGGGGTATGCCCAGATCCTTGGGGCATCGGGCCGGAGTGGAGTCCTTGCGCAATATTGTTCAATTATGTTCTGAATTAGGTATTCAAGTATTAACCTGTTATGCTTTTTCCACAGAAAACTGGAAACGGCCGGTAGAAGAAGTTAATTTTCTTATGAATTTGCTGGTAGAATATCTGCATAAGGAACTGGACGAGTTGCATGGCAAAAATGTGAGAATCAATGCCATCGGTCGCTTGTCAGAGTTGCCTCAAGGTGCCCGGGAGGCGTTGGAAAATGCTTGCCGCACTACCGCCGGCAACTCCGGTTTAATTTTGAATCTGGCTCTTAATTACGGCGGCCGCAAAGAAATTACAGACGCCGTAATTAAAATAGCTCAGCAGGTAAAAGAAAATAAAATTGATGTAAAAGATATTGATGAAAAATTAATCAGTGAGCATTTGTATACAGCGGGTCTGCCGGATCCTGATTTGCTGGTAAGGCCTTCCGGCGATTATAGAATCAGCAACTTTCTGCTCTGGCAGCTGGCTTACACGGAATTTTGGCTGTCTGATGTGATGTGGCCTGATTTTAGGCGGATTCATCTAATCCAAGCCATACTGGCTTATCAAAGTCGGGAACGGCGTTTTGGTGGATTAATTAAAAAGTAGGTTGGTGGACAAATTGCTGCACTTGCGAGTGCTGAGCGCCTTGGTGGGAATACCGATAGCCCTGCTGGCTGCCTGGTATGGCAGTTGGTTGCTCTGGCTTATAACCATGCTGATATTTACGGCAGCTGCATTAGAGATGACAACCATTCTTAAAGGTCTGGGGTTGCAACCTGCCGGTTGGATAATACAAATCGGAGGCTTAATTCTGTTTGCCGGCGCATACCAATATAAAGATACAATAATTAATGTTATTTATGTCTTGTTAGTGCTGATTAATCTCTTGTGGTTAGTCTTTTGTTACCCTAAAAAAACGCCGACAGATGTTTTTGCTAACTTGGCAGCTACTTTATATTTAGGAAACCTGGTTTTTCTTTACCTGACACGGGAGCTCCCCGGAGGCTTGGCCTGGTTGCTGTTAATATTAACCACCACCTGGGCCAGCGATACTTTTGCCTACTTTGTGGGGCGAGCAATAGGCCGGCATAAGCTGGCACCGCTGCTTAGCCCCAAAAAAACCGTTGAAGGTGCTGTGGGAGGAGTCGCGGGTGCAGCCCTGACAGCCTGTTTGCTGGCGCAATTTTTGCCTGACCTGCCTGTGCAGCCGGTTGTATTGTTGGGAGCTCTGGTTGGGATTGCTTCCTTATTGGGTGATTTGTTTGAATCAGCCATCAAAAGACAGGCCGGAGTGAAGGATTCCGGACATCTTATCCCAGGTCACGGGGGTATATTGGACCGTTTTGACAGCCTGCTGATTACCACCCCTTTGGTATACTACATTGTTAAACTGTTTATAATTTGAATATAAATTTATTGAGGTGAGAAGTTTGCCGTCGTGGCTGAAGACCGCCTTGAATTACGTATTGGCGGGTCTACTTCTTTTAGCAGCTTTCTTTATCTTAGATAAAATATCACAGTATATCATCAAAGGGGTTACATTTGTCCTTCCCTTAATTACTCCTTTTATTATTGCTTTGTTTATCAGCTTTTTACTGGAACCGGTAGTCGGGGTATTGCAGAGCAAGGTCCGCCTGTCCCGAGGTCCGGCCGTAGCACTGGCCATGTTGTTCTTACTTTCTTTGGTGGGATCTGTTATTACCCTGTTATTATTGCGGCTGACAGCTGAATTGATTCATTTATCCAAAACCTTGCCATACATAATCCTTGATATACAGCACTGGGTCGAAGTATCATTGCCGAAATTTTACCGGTTTTATGGTGAACTGCCGCCGGCAGTTACGGATTACATTCAACAGTCCTTTGGTTCAGCGGCGCAAACTTTGCAAGATTTCTTAAGCATTACGCTTAATTCACTGTTAAGTACGTTTTCAGCAGTACCGGGAATTATTACATTAATAATTGTCAGTTTTCTTGCCACTTATTTTATCAGTAAGGACAGGCGTGTCTTAACCAGGCAGTGGTTGCGGGTGTGGCCGGCTCCTTACGGTGAACAAAGCCTGCAAGTGATAAAAGAAGTGGTAGAGGCGTTTGTATCTTATTTAAAGGCACAAGGTGTTTTGGTTAGCATAAGCACGTTAATCAGTATTATCGGCCTATACTTAATTGGGGCGGAATATGCTTTGACAATGGGCCTGTTGATCGGCTTTTTTGATATAATACCTGTGCTGGGACCGGGCACGGTTGTGCTGCCTTGGGTGGGCTGGTCCTTTTTGACCGGCAATGCTGTTTTTGGCAGCAAACTGCTGGTTTTATACCTGGTTATTTTGGTTACCAGGCAGCTTTTGGAAACCAAAGTGGTGGCCACCAACCTGGGACTGCACCCTTTGGCTACCCTGGTGGCCTTGTTTGTAGGTTTTAAGGTATTGGGGTTTTTGGGCATGGTTGCCGGGCCTATTTTGTTAATTGCCGTACAGGCAGTTATTAAAGCAGGAATTCCCACTCCAAGGGTGAAATAAAATAACTGAGGTGCCAAAGCATGAAGTATATTGCCATATTAGGAAGTACAGGCTCCATTGGCAGACAAACCCTGGAGGTTGTGGAGCTTTTTCCTCAACGTTTGAAAGTAGTTGCGCTGGCGGCCGGCAGAAACCGTCAGGCCTTTTTGCAGCAATGTTTACGCTACCGGCCGCGGCTGGTATCCTTGGAACTGGCCGAAGATGCCAAATGGCTGCAAGAACAATTGGCCGGCTGTGCTTACCGACCGGCAATTCATTACGGCTTGGATGGTTTAATTACAGTGGCAACTTGTGCCGAGGCTTCCCTGGTGGTAACCGCCTTAAGCGGTGCGGTAGGTTTAATACCAACCTGTGCTGCCATTAAAGCCCGGAAGCAAATTGCATTGGCCAATAAAGAAACTTTGGTGGCAGCCGGTCAATATGTATCAGGGCTGGCGGAGCAATACGGGGTTTCCCTCCTGCCTGTGGACAGCGAACATTCTGCCATCTGGCAATGTTTACAAGAAGAAAACCGACAGGCTGTGCAAAGATTGCTGCTTACTGCCTCGGGCGGTCCTTTCCGGCAGCTGGATCAGGCCGCTCTTAAGCAGGTTACGCCTGCCATGGCTTTGCAGCATCCCAACTGGTCCATGGGACAAAAGATCACCGTTGATTCTGCCACATTAATGAATAAAGGCCTGGAGGTTATCGAAGCCAGATGGCTGTTTAATGTGGACTATGACCAAATTGATGTGGTAATTCATCCCCAGAGTATTATTCATTCAATGGTAGAATATGGCGACGGTTCACTGCTGGCTCATTTAGGAATGCCGGACATGCGCATACCTATCCAATATGCCCTGAGCTACCCGGAACGCTGGTTTAACCAACTGCCCCGCCTGCAGGTTAACCGGCTTAAAGGATTAACCTTTGAGGAGCCGGATACTGAGCGTTTTCCTGCACTGGCGCTGGCTTATCAGGCAGGACGGCAGGGCGGGGCGGCACCGGCGGTATTAAATGCTGCCAATGAAGTTGCCGTACATGCTTTTTTGGCAGGCTGTATTAACTTTTTAGATATACCCTATATTGTAGCTAAAACCCTGGACAAATACCAACCTGTAAACCCTGCCGGTCTGGATGAGATTATTCAAATTGACAGCTGGGCTAGGGCAGAAGCTCAAAAAATCATCAAAAGACAGTAGAGGTGAAGTTATGCAAACATTTATCGCTTCGGTGGTTGTCTTTGGTTTATTGATTTTTTTTCATGAGTTGGGCCACTTTCTGGTTGCTAAAAGAGTAGGAATACTGGTGCATGAGTTTTCACTGGGGTTTGGTCCTAAAATCATTGGCTTCCACCGGGGCGGTACCAGGTACAACTTGCGCCTGCTGCCTTTGGGTGGTTTTGTGCGGATGGCCGGTATGGATCCAAATGAAGAGGCAGATAAAGATATTCCGGTTGAACAAACCTTTAATCATAAATCCGCCATGCAAAGGGCAGCGGTAATTATTGCCGGACCGCTTATGAATTTTGTACTGGCGGCGGTTCTTTTTGCCTTAATCTTAATGGTGCAGGGAGTACCGGATCCGTCAACTACCAAAGTTGGCGAAGTCCTTGCCGGTTCGCCTGCCCAGCAAGCCGGCTTGCAAATCGGCGATGTAATTGTTGCCGTCAATAACCAGCCTGTACAAACCTGGGATCAATTGGTTGCGGCGACCAACAGAACCCCCGGACAGCCGCTGCAAGTGAAGGTGCGCCGGGATAATCAGGAACTCAATCTGACAGCTACTGCCGTTAAAGATAAATCAGGCCAGTATAAAATGGGCATAAAGCCGGCTTTGAAAAAAATGGATCCTTTTTCTGCCCTGGCTAAAGGTACTTCCTTTACTATCCAGATATCCGGTTTAATCCTGGCCTTTTTAGGTCAAATGTTTACTCAACAGGCTCCCCTTGATTTGGGAGGGCCGGTCAGGGTGGTTAGCGAAATCGGCAAAGCAGCTGAGTTTGGCATTTTTCAGGTAATGCAATTGGCTGCCTTTTTAAGCATTAACCTGGGACTGTTCAACTTGTTGCCTATTCCGGCTTTAGACGGCAGTCGGGTGCTGTTTTTACTTTGGGAGAAAATCAGCGGCAGGCCGGTGGAACCATCTAAAGAAAGTTTTATTCATTTGATCGGTTTTGGCTTATTGCTGTTGCTTATGGTAGTAATTACTTATAACGACATAGTTTCACTCATGTTTGGCAATCGCTGACGGAGGTTAAAATGAGATTTAAAAAAACACGCCCTGTGATGGTGGGATCGGTACAAATTGGCGGGGGGGCGCCGGTTGTCATTCAGTCTATGACCAACACCGATACCCGGGATGCCCAGGCTACCGTCGCACAGATTAATGAACTTACGCAGGCGGGTTGTGAGGTAATCCGGGTAGCCGTACCTGATCAGGCAGCCGCGGCAGCCTTGCCGGCCATTAAAGCAAGCATTAACATACCTTTAATCGCTGACATTCATTTTGATTATCGGCTGGCTCTGGCTGCTTTACAGGCCGGCGTGGACGGGTTGCGGATCAACCCCGGTAATATCGGTGGCAAAGACAAAGTACGGGAGGTTGTAGCTGCTGCCCGTGAGCGCCGGGTGCCCATTCGCATCGGGGTAAATGCCGGCTCGCTGGAAAAGGAGTTACTGAAAAAATATGGCGGCATAACTGCGGATGCCATGGTAGAAAGTGCCTTAAACCATATTAGCTTGCTGGAAGAACTGGATTACCGGGAAATTAAAGTTTCCCTCAAGGCCTCTCATATTCCCTTGATGCTGGAGGCCTATCGCAAACTGTCGGCCCGGGTAGACTACCCGCTGCATGTGGGAGTAACCGAGGCAGGCACTGTGAAAAGCGGCACCATTAAGTCAGCAGTTGGCATTGGTGCCCTGTTGGCTCAGGGAATTGGCGATACCATAAGGGTATCATTGACCGGTCATCCCAAACATGAGGTATATGTAGCCTGGCAAATTCTTAAAGCACTTGGTTTAAGACAGCGTGGCGCGGAGTTGATCTCCTGCCCCACCTGCGGCAGAACTCAAATTGATCTGATCAAACTGGCCGAACAAGTGGAAGAAAAGCTGGCTCACCTTGAAAAACCCATAAAAGTGGCGGTGATGGGGTGCGCCGTTAACGGACCGGGCGAAGCCAGAGAAGCTGACGTGGGTATAGCCGGCGGCAGGGGAATGGGTTTACTATTTCGCCATGGCAAGATTATCCGCCAGGTTCCTGAGGAAAATCTTCTGGCAGAACTGATGAAGGAAATAGAAAAGTTATAAGGTAAGGCGGTTTGCAGCAAATACCACAACATCTCAAGCAAAAGTTTACAGCAGGAGGATTAAGACATGCGCGTCAGTCAAATGTTATTGCCTACTTTAAGAGAAGTGCCGGCGGAGGCTGAAGTGGTCAGCCACCGGCTTTTGTTGCGGGCCGGTTTTATTCGGAAGACGGCTTCCGGCATATATACATATCTGCCGCTGGCCCAGCGGGTATTAAAGAAAATTATGCAGATTATCCGTGAGGAAATGGACAAGCAAGGCGGGCAGGAAATGCTGATGCCTATCATTCAACCGGCGGAGTTGTGGCTGGAATCCGGCCGGTGGCAGGTTTACGGCCCGGAACTGTTCCGTTTAAAGGATCGTCATGAGCGGGATTTTTGTTTGGCTCCCACCCATGAAGAAGTTATTACAGTTACCGTGCGCAATGAGGTTCGTTCATACAAGCAATTGCCTTTAATGCTGTACCACATTACCAACAAGTACCGGGATGAACGACGGCCCCGGTTCGGACTCATGCGGGGCAGGGAATTTATTATGAAGGACCTGTATTCCTTTGATTTGGATGAAGCGGGTCTGGATATCAGCTACCGCAAAATGCATGAGGCGTATACCAATGTCTTTAAACGGTGCGGTTTAACCTGTCGGCCGGTGGAAGCAGATTCCGGGGCTATCGGCGGCAGCACCACCCATGAATTTATGGTGTTAGCCGAATCCGGCGAAGCAGCCATACTTTATTGCAATGCCTGTGATTACGCAGCCAACGTAGAAAAAGCCGCTGCTACCCCGGCAGCCGGCCTTGATCCTGCAGTCCAGGCCGGTCAACTGCAAGAAATCAGCACCCCCGGTCAAAAGTCTGCTGAGGAAGTGGCAGCCTTTTTGCGTGTGGAACCCTGCCAGGTTATCAAAACCATGATTTATAAAACGGAGCGGGATGTCGTGGCAGCTCTGGTCAGGGGTGATCATGACGTCAACGAAGTAAAACTGCTTAACGCCCTGCAGGCAATTAACCTTGAATTGGCAGACGAACAAGCCGTCCGGCAAGCCACAGGGGCTCCTACCGGTTATGTAGGGCCGGTTGGTTTAGCCAATATACGCATTGTGGCTGATCCGGAAGTAATGGCCCTGGCCAATGCTGTGGCGGGTGCCAACAAAACCGACACCCACCTGATTAATGTGAATCCGGGGCGGGACTTTACCCCCGACCTGGTGGCAGATATTCGTATGGTAAAAGCCGGTGAGCCATGTCCCAAATGCGGCGCTCAACTACAGGAGGCCCGGGGGATTGAAGTGGGCCAGATTTTCAAGTTAGGAACCAAATACAGCAAAGTTTTGGGAGCAACTTTTCTGGATGAACATGGCAAGGAGCGGCATATTGTCATGGGCTGCTACGGCATCGGGGTGACCCGCACAATGGCAGCAGCCATTGAACAAAACCACGATCAAGACGGTATTATTTGGCCGGCCGCTATTGCTCCCTACCATGTAGTGGTGATTCCGGTGTCAGCCAAAGATGACGCCCAAATGCAGCTGGCGGAAAAGCTCTACCAGGAACTTAACCGAGCAGGGTTAGAAGCTGTTTTGGATGATCGTCCAGAACGCCCTGGCGTTAAATTTAAGGATGCTGATTTAGTGGGTTACCCCTTACGGATAGTGGTAGGCAGTAAGGCAGTGCAGGAAGGGTTGGTGGAGATGCGCCAGCGTCGTTCCGGGCAAACGGATTTGCTGCCCTTGTCTGACGCGGTGGACCGGGTGAAGGAAATTTTACCAACCTTATAGGAGTTCTTTTATGATATTGAATAAAGTTTTGGTATTGTCGGTATCAGCCGGAGAAGGCCACATGAGGGCCGCAGCGGCAATTAAAGAAGAAATACGGCAGCGCAACCCGGCGGCGGAGGTTACTGTTCTTGATACCTTTCGCTACGCCAGCCCTCTGATTGAAAAAGTGGTACTGGGGACTTACATGGAGATAATTAAAATGTCCCCGGTTATTTACGGTTATTTATACCGGCAGGCGGAAAAAGAAAAACCCTTGTCCGGTTTTGCCAAACAAGAATTTAACCGTGTGCTCAACCGGTTGGCAGCACCAAAACTAATTTCGTTTATTGAGCAAATGCAGCCCCAGGCGGTTGTTTGTACTCATCCTTTCCCCCTGGGGATTCTCAGTCACCTGAGAACCAAGGGAAAATGCAACATGCCCATAATTGCAGCCATTACCGATTTTACAGTACACCCTTTCTGGCTTTTTCGTGAAGTTGATTGCTACCTGGTTGCTGCCCCGCAACTGATTAAGTCCTTTATCGATTATGGTATAGATGCTGCTAAAGTAAAGGCTACAGGCATTCCCATCGACCCTCGTTTTGCTGTTCCTAAAGACCGCAACCTGCTGCGGCAGCAATGGGGATTGGCTGCTCACCTGCCGGCTATTCTCATCATGGGCGGCGGGCTGGGCATGGGACCGCTGGCTGAAGTGGTAAAAGAACTGGCTGCTGTTAGGCTGCCCTGCCAGCTGGTGGTTGTCTGCGGGCGCAACGAAACGTTAAGAAGCAAATTGCTTAAAGCTGCTCCCGGCCTGCCTACCAAGGTTCATGTATGGGGCTATCTAAACAACATACATGATCTTATGGCAGCCTGCGACCTGATGATAGGCAAGGCAGGCGGGCTTACATCTTCTGAAGCCATGGCCAGCAATTTACCTATGTTGATCACCGACCCGATTCCGGGCCAAGAGGAACGCAATGCGGAATTTTTGGAAAGCGTCGGGGCTGCCAGACTGGTAAGGGGTTATCACGATCTTGTCCGCCAGGTGCAGAACTACCTTAACCATCCGGCAGTGCAGCGTGCTATGATTGAAGCGGCCGGATCCATTGGTTGCCCCCGCTCAGCAGCGGCTGCCGCAGATGCAATTGAAGAACTTGTTTTTCATAAATAATAATTATAAAATGAAACCGGCCCGGACTGTGCTGCCCTTTCTTTTTGACGGGGCTGTCGGCTGCTTGTCAGAGAAAACGATTCAAGACTACGGAGGGTTTTAAATTGGCAGTTTCGTTATATGATCTGCTGGCCGGCCAGACCGGCAATGATGAACTGCGGGAAATATGCGAACACGCCCAGGTAGTACGGGTTATTGTTAATCTGGCCAAAAGACAATGGAAAGTTTTATTAAAAATTAATCAACAACTAACCAGTGAAGATGTTTTTAAAATAAAAACGGCCCTGGCTGCCCTGACACCGGGGCCGGTTTTATTAGAGGTTAACCTGCAGCCATGTTGTGTTGACCGGCCTGATTTAGAAATGCTAAAGGCAGAGCTGGTTCAGAAATTTCCGGCTGCCCGGGGCTGGGTAAACAACGCCCGTTGGCAATGCGAAAAGGACTGCCTGGAGATTTACCTGCCCGACGAGGTTAGCTGGCAATTACTCAAGGCCAGAGATTGCGATTTGTTTTTGCAAGATCGTATTAAAACACTTTTTTCCCTTGATTATAAAGTTGTTTTTCAGGTGCAGTCAGCAGCTGACCCGGTAATTGACTGGTGCGCCATGCAAGAACAAGCCGAACGCACTCTGTGGGAAAAATTGTCAGCTGTTCAGACTGCCGGACAGCGGGAGAGAAAAACGGATGCCGGTGCTGCTGCCGCTGATGAAAAGGTTATTGCGGGTAAATTGATTAAAGGTGACCCTAAACTTATTCAAGAAATTCAAGATGAAGAAAAGTCCTTAATAGTTAAAGGGAAAATTTTTGACTTGGATGTCAAATCACTAAAATCGGGCAGACAGATCTTAACTTTCAACATTACCGATTATACAGATTCCATTGAAGTAAAAAAGTTTCTGGACGAAGACGATCAAACAACAGCTCAGCGCCTGCAAAACGGACAATGGCTGCTGGTACGTGGGCCGGTTCAGTACGATAAATTTTCCCAGGAATTGACACTAATGGCTTACGATATCAACCTGGCAGAAGCGCCGGTTCGTCAGGATAACGCCTTGGAAAAAAGGGTAGAGCTTCACTTGCACACAAAAATGAGCGCCATGGACAGTGTGTGCAGTGCAGCGGATGTTATCAAACAAGCTGCGGTCTGGGGTCACCCGGCTGTGGCGGTTACTGATCACGGCGTGGTGCAGGCCTTTCCGGAGGCCTATGCAGCGGCTAAAAAAGCAGGTATTAAATTAATTTATGGTGTAGAAGGCTATCTCATAGATGACGGAATTACTACCCTGTTAAATTGGCAGACCAACGCTTTATTGAAAGATCTTGAGTATGTGGTACTGGATTTTGAAACCACCGGGTTTTCTCCCCAAACGGCTGAGATTATTGAAATAGGTGCTGTGAAATACCTTAACGGGGAAGAAACAGCTCGTTATGGCACATTGGTTAAGCCGGAAAAGGAGATTCCTTTTGAAGTCACCAAGTTAACCGGTATTACGCCTGAGATGGTAAAAGAAGCACCACCGGCTAAGCAAGCCCTGGCAGCATTGCGCGATTTTATCGGCAACGCTGTTTTGGTGGCTCATAATGCTTCTTTTGATGCCAGCTTCTTAAAAACAGGTTTTCGCAAGCAGCTGCAGGTAGAAATAAAAAATCCCGTTATTGACACTCTGGGGGTGGCAAGGGTACTGCTGCCCCAGTTAAAAAATCACAAACTGGATACCCTGGTGAAAGAATTTAAAATTGAACTGGCCAATCACCACCGGGCGGTAGATGATGCAGCGGCAACCGGTAAACTATGGCAGATCTTGCTGAATAAGATTTTACAACAAGGTGTTGAGGATTTGCAGGGTCTCAGTGAATTGGGTCGGGGGATCAGTCAGGATAAATTAAAAGCCAGGCATGTCACAATTCTGGTCAAAAATGAAATTGGTTTGCAAAATCTATACCGGCTTATTAGCTTATCCCATCTAAAATACTTTCACCGCCAGCCAAGAATTCCCAGGCAAGAATTAATTAAACACCGGGAAGGGTTGCTGGTGGGGTCAGCCTGCGAGGCAGGGGAACTTTATCAAGCTCTGCTGGCCGGTGCTTCGGAGGAAGAACTGGAACAAATTGTTGCTTTTTACGATTATTTAGAAATACAGCCCTTGGGAAATAACGAGTTTCTGGTACGATCCGGTCAGGTAAATTCACTGGATGATTTAAAGGAACTTAACCGTCGGATAGTTGAACTGGGTAACAGGCTGGGTGTGCCGGTGGTGGCAACCGGTGATGTGCATTTTCTTAATCCGGAAGACGAAATCTACCGCCGTATCTTGATGGCCGGTAAAGGCTTTGAGGATGCCGATTCGCAGGCCCCTTTATACTTTAAGACCACCGATGAAATGCTGGCGGAGTTTTCTTACCTGGGAGAAGCAATGGCTTATCGTGTGGTGGTCGAGAACACAAGGAAAATAGCTGAAACTGTTGAATTTTTCAAACCTATCCCGGATACCTTACACCCGCCCTATATTGAAGGAGCAGAACAGCAAATTACTGATATGACATGGCAAAGGGCCAGGGAACTGTATGGAGATCCGCTGCCGGAAGTTGTTCAGCAGAGAATAGACAAAGAACTGAAGTCGATCATCGGCAACGGGTTTGCCGTGCTTTATTTAATTGCCCATAAACTGGTAAAAAAATCTTTGGATGACGGTTATCTGGTAGGTTCCCGAGGATCGGTAGGATCCTCCTTGGTGGCAACTCTGACAAACATTACTGAGGTTAACCCGTTGCCGCCTCATTACCGCTGTCCCGGTTGCCTGCACAGTGAATTTATCATGGACGGATCCGCCGGCTGCGGGGCGGATATGCCGGATAAAACCTGTCCCCTTTGCGGCACGGCTTACCTAAAGGACGGACATGATATTCCTTTTGAGGTGTTTTTAGGATTTGACGGCGATAAAGTGCCGGATATAGATTTAAACTTTTCAGGGGAATATCAACCCCGAGCTCATAAATACACCGAAGAACTGTTCGGCAAGGATTTTGTCTTTCGGGCGGGAACCATTGGCACCATAGCGGAAAAAACTGCCTTCGGGTTTGTCAAAAATTATTTTGATGAAAGAAACATTAAGAAAAGAAATGCTGAATTAAAAAGGTTGGTGCTGGGCTGTGCAGGAGTAAAAAGAACCACCGGTCAACATCCCGGCGGGTTGATGGTGGTACCCAATAACCTGGATGTGCACATGTTTACGCCGATTCAGCGCCCGGCCGATGATGTTAATTCTGAAATCACCACTACTCATTTTGACTATCATTCTATCCACGACAGTCTGGTTAAACTGGATATTCTGGGACATGACGATCCCACAGTAATCCGTATGCTGGAGGATTTAACCGGTATTAACGCCAGAACAATCCCGCTGGATGAACCCAAAACCATGAGTTTATTTTCTTCTACCGACGCTCTTGGTGTGACGCCCGAGGAAATCCGCTCTCCGGTGGGGACTTATGCCATTCCGGAATTTGGCACCAAATTTGTGCGCCAGATGCTGGTGGATACCAAACCAAGCACCTTTTCCGAGCTGGTGCGCATATCAGGTTTTTCCCACGGCACAGATGTCTGGTTAAACAACGCCCAGGATTTAATTTGCTCCGGCACCTGCAAACTGTCAGAAGCCATTTCAGCCCGGGATGATATCATGGTTTACTTAATATATAAAGGACTGCCGCCCAAACAGGCTTTTAAAATTATGGAAGGTGTTCGCAAAGGCAAGGGTGTTAAGGAAGAAGACGCAGAAACCATGCGGGCCCATGGCGTGCCGGAATGGTATATTGAGTCCTGCCGCAAGATAAAATACATGTTTCCCAAGGCTCATGCCACCGCCTATGTTATGATGGCCTTCCGCATTGCCTGGTTTAAAGTTTACTGTCCGGAGGCCTTCTATGCAGCATATTTTACAGTACGGGCGGATGATTTTGATGCCGAACTGATGGTTCAGGGACCGCAAAAAATCAGGCAGGCAATTGAAGAAATCGAAGCTAAAGGAAACGGCGCTTCGCAAAAAGAGAAAAACATGCTTACTATTTTAGAAGTGGCCCTGGAGGCCAACTGCCGGGGGATTAAACTGTTGCCGGTAAATCTGGAAAAATCGGATGCAGTAAAATTTATCGTTACTCCGGCCGGCTTGCTTTCGCCCTTTGCCGGTCTGCAGGGTGTAGGCACTGCCGCTGCCCAAAACATTGTGGCCGCCCGGCAGGAGGCCCCCTTCACATCGGTGGATGACTTGCGCAACCGAGCCAAGGTTTCCAAGACTGTAATTGAGGTTTTGCAAAACCACGGTTGTTTGGCCAATCTGCAGGCATCCGATCAAATGGTGTTATTTTAAGTTTGCAACTAAACCTAAAATCATGTTTTACTTTGCAAAGTTGTATTAGTGGCAGATCAGCATAAAACCACGGGGCAGGGTGCTGAGCAACAGGTTTAAATCTGCTTCATTCAGGTAAATGCAGCTGTATGATTTGGGAAGACCCAGGCTCCCGTGGTGATCGGACATGTTGGCCGGCAGGTGGTGCAGCAGGATGTCGGCATTTAGCCATAACCAACCCGGAGCACCTGTCCGGCGGTTTTGTTCATAAAGGGTGCCTGTAGGAAGTTGTCTTGACTTAACAGCCACCGTCATTTTTTTTAAGGTTTTATTGCCTTCCATCAACCATAAAGTTGGTGAAGCACCAAGTTTTAATTCCAGCCACTTGCTGTTGCCCAGATTGGTCGTAGTAAAGGAAAACTCATAGTCCAGCGTTTCATTGCTGGCGGCCGTCAAACGGACTTTTGCGTGATAGGTTTGACCCGGCAGCATCACCCGCTCGGGTATGTATTTTGCCTGATTATTTGTGACCCGGGTGGTACCCGGTAATCCCGGAATGATAAACCGGCCGGATTTTAACTTTTGATTGGTTGTGATTATGAGATCGCGGGTTAACCAGACACTGGCGGCACCCGGACGGGGTAACACTTGTTCAATTAAAAACTCCGGCGCGGTTTGGAAATGTACAATGATGTCCTCTGCCAGCCGGGTGCCGTTTTTACCAGGTAAACCTTTTTTTAACTTGATAGCATACTGCTGCCGGTTTGTCAATTTTTTGGCCGGCCAGAATAGCCAGCGGCTGTAGTCTGAAACGGCGCCTTGTGCTTTTGGATTTGCCGGGGCAGGCTCCAGTTTCCCTGGCAGCGGAAGATCAATATATTGCTGTATTTGCCCTGGCTCTACATCAGTGTTAAACTGTAGAATAACCGGTCCCCGGGATGGCACAGGGTCACCGGCAATACCTGCCAAGCGCAGCTTTACCTGCGGCTGAAACTGGCCGCCGGCCCATACATAAAAAGGCCAAATCATGGCCGGAGCTGCTTTAAAACGGTAATAATAAAGCTGACCTCGCGGGTAACCCGGTTCGCTTATTTTTATTTGCAGTGTATTGGCTGTTATCCAGCGGCCGGAAAAGGGAAGGGGTGCCTGGTCTGATGTTTGATAAAGCACCAGCCGGCCGGAGGCAAGAGGTTTCATGGGCACCAAGAATTTAAAGGTAACGATTACTTCCCCCTCTACACTGTCTTCCACCCGGCAAGTAACCCCGAAGGCTGCTGCGAACCAGAAGACCAGCAGAACAAACAAAACAACCGTATACTGAATAATGCGAAGCCGGCTGATTTGGATAATCATACTGAGGTTCCCCCAACTTTTTGGTTTTGGCTTGGCACAACAGATAAATGGCTTCGTAATTTATATATTTACACTGCTGGCATAATATGACTGTCCTGCCTGGTTAAGGGAAATAATATAAAGCAAACTTGCGGTATTTTATCAATTGCCAACAACTTAATTTGGGAGGTAACCATGAAAAAAGGTCTATTAGTGGCTGCTGCAACGGTGTTTGTCCTGTTCATGGCGGGGGGAGGACTGATGCTGTATAGTAAAAATTCTCCAGGACAAGAGCAGGTGACCCCGCCGGTACCGATCAGTACAGAGAACAGCCGGCCGGCTCCTGCCCTGCCGGCGGGAAGTGACCGGGAGACCGGCCGGGAGACAGCCAAGGTGGCAGAGCCTGACCCTAACAGCGGGCAGCAGAGTCCGGTTGCCGCCCGGCCACAGGCAACTGCTCAAGCGTTAACCGACAATGAAAAATTAAGCTGGTATTATAAGCCAAACAAAGAACATAAACTGCCGGAGGTTAATCCCCGGGGAAAGGCTTTATTAGAGAAGTATAACGGCATCTATCACGGGGATACCGGTGCAAAAAATATCTATTTAACTTTTGACGAAGGTTATGAGAACGGTTACACCCCCAAAATACTGGATACCCTGCAGGAAGCAGGGATCAAAGCCGCTTTCTTTATTACCGGGGATTACTTGCGCAAACACCCGGATTTGGTAAAACGTATGGTGCAGGAAGGTCACCTTGTGGGCAATCACACCGACCGTCATCCCAGCCTGCCGCAAATCAGTGATGCGGCGGTGATAAAGGAAATCCAGTCTGTCAGCGACAGCTTTGCCCAATTAACCGGCGCTTCGATGAAGTATCTGCGCCCGCCGATGGGTGAGTATAGTGAACGAACCTTAAAATTAACCCGAGATCTGGGTTATCGCCATGTTTTTTGGAGCGTGGCTCTGGTCGACTGGCGTCCGGATGCCGGTACCCCGGAGCAAAACCACAATACCGTTATGGAACGGTTGCATAACGGGGCAGTGATTTTGCTGCATGCTGTCAACAAAGCCAATGCAGAAATGCTGGCGGACCTTATTAAAGATTGCCAGGCCCAGGGTTACCGGTTTGCCAGTTTGGACGAAATCAGATAGCTAGAAATTACCTTTATACTTGTTCGGACAAATCCATTAGAATAGTTGTGGGAGATTTGTTGACTAATTAATTGAGGTGTTAAAATGCTCTACAACTATTCCGGTATTGCCCATATTCATACCAGTTATTCGGACGGCTCGGCCGATTTAAAGGAGATTGCACGGGTTGCCTGCAGATCAGGGGCGCATTTTATTTTAATTAATGACCACGATACCCTGCAAGCCAAGCACTTTGAAGGAGAGTGCTATCTGCACGGCGTGCTGGTGCTGATCGGGGCAGAGGTGACACCTCAGCGCAACCATTTTTTGTGTTATGATATTAACAACGTCCCCAGCCGGCTATTACCGCCGCAGCAATACGTCGGGGAGGTGTACCGGCAGGGTGGATTTGGTTTTTTGGCTCACCCTGACCAACGGGAAAACCCGTTATTTCCCGGACGCATGCATTGGGAAAGCTGGGATCTGGATTTGCCATTCGGTGTGGAAATCTGGAATTTTTTTGCCCAGTGGATGGGAGGTTTTAAAACCCTGGGGGGATTGCTGAAAAACTTTTTTTTCCCTAAAGCACGGTTACAACCGCCCCATCCGGAAACCTTGCTGCGGTGGGACCGGTTGGGGTGTACCCGTCCGGTACCGGCCATTGCCGGGGTGGATGCCCATGGGGGCAGACAATTTAACTGGTTGCCAACCGTTGTCAGCAGTTACCTGCACCAGTTTAAAACCTTGCGCACCCATGTTTTAACCCGACAGCCATTGCGGGGAGATGTTGCAAAGGATCGCCGGCTGATTTTATCTGCCCTGAAACAGGGCTGCAGTTATCTGGTCAATCACTTTGCCGGCAAAGTGCAGTTTTTTTCTTTTTTGATCCAGCACGGTAACAGGTGCTGGTATATGGGAGAAGAAGTAAGATACAGACCGGGACTGGTAATAAAAGTGACTTTACCTGAGCCGGCTCAAATTAGAATTATTAAAGACGGCAAATTATTTTGTCAAACCCATGCCGGTACTGTACGGCTGCCGCAAGCGGCACCGGGAGTATACCGGGTGGAGGTTTATAAAGGCAGCCGGTGGCCGCGGCCTTGGATTTTTTCCAACCACATTTATGTCAGAGCTGCGTGAGTCCGGATAAATTACCTGGTTTTTTGTGCATAGAATTAAGGTGCTTGAGATAGGATAGTAACAAATCCTTATACCTGAATGCAGAAGCCGGGCGTCCGGAAGCCTTGTCAAGAAATGGTTTGTATGGTATACTAATTATGCTTTTTGAATGTCGCTGATGTTTTAATTTTTTGTGTAAGGAGAGGAGTGGGTCATTCCCACTCTTTCGTATTACCTTGGGTAAAAACCGTAAGGAGGATTTGCTTTGGCAAAACATACCATAGCAGAAAAAGTTGCGGAAGCCGTTCAACCCGTTATTGATGAAGCAAACCTGGAACTGGTAGATGTTGAATATGTCAAAGAGGGCGGTAACTGGTACCTGAGAGTCTTCATTGATAAGCCTGGGGGTGTAGATCTGGATGATTGCCAGGCTGTGTCGGAAAAGATTGACACAATACTGGATCAATTGGATCCGATTCCCCAGGCCTATTTTTTAGAGGTTTCTTCACCGGGGTTGGAACGGCCTTTAAAAAAGCCTGCGGATTTTCAGCGCTTTAACGGTCATCTGGTTAATATTACTACCTTTGCTCCTATTAACGGGGCCAAATCCTTTACCGGCAAATTGCTGGACTATACTGACGAAGGGGTTCTGCTGGATATAAAAGGAAAACAACTGATGTTACCCCACCGGCAAGTTGCCGCGGCACGTCTGGCAGTGGAATTTTGAATTTATTATGGGAGGAGCAACAAGTGAATAGTGAGTTTTTAGAAGCTTTAAAGGATCTGGAAAAGGAAAAGGGTATCTCAGTGGATGTGCTTTTAGAAGCCATCGAAGCAGCCTTGCTGTCTGCCTATAAGCGCAACTTTGGTTCTTTGCAAAATGCCAGAGTTCATATTGACAGAGAAACCGGTGATTTTAAAGTTTATTCTCAGCGTGCGGTGGTAGAAGAAGCTCAGGATGACCGGGTAGAAATCTCTTTGGAAGAAGCCAGGAAAATTGATCCCCGCTATAATTTAGGGGACATGGTTGAAAATGAGGTAACGCCGCGCAATTTTGGCCGTATTGCTGCGCAAACAGCCAAACAGGTAGTGGTTCAGCGCATCCGCGAAGCGGAAAGAAACATTATTTATGAAGAATTTTCTAACCGGGAAGGAGACATTCTGACCGGGGTGGTGCAGCGCATTGAAAATAAAAATGTCTATATTGAGCTGGGAAAAACCGAAGCTATCCTGACGCCTTCTGAGCAAATGCCCAATGAAGAATACCGTCAGGGGGACCGCCTAAAAGCCTATATCGTTGAGGTGCGGAAAACCACCAAAGGTCCTCAAATTTTGGTTTCCCGTACCCACCCGGGGCTTTTAAAACGGCTGTTTGAAATGGAAGTGCCGGAACTGCAAGACGGCGTGGTAGAATTGAAGTCGATTGCCCGGGAAGCCGGTTACCGCTCTAAAATTGCGGTTTACTCCAAAGATGAAAATGTTGATCCGGTGGGGGCCTGTGTCGGTCCTAAGGGTATGCGGGTACAAAATATTGTAAACGAATTAAACGGGGAAAAGATTGATATTGTCAAATGGAATCAGGATCCTTCCAAGTATGTGGCGTCTTCTCTCAGCCCGGCCAAGGTGGTGGCGGTGGAAGTTTGGGAGGATGAAAAAGTTGCCCGGGTTATTGTGCCTGATTACCAGCTGTCTTTGGCCATTGGCAAAGAGGGTCAAAATGCCCGCCTGGCTGCCAAACTGACCGGCTGGAAAATTGACATTAAGAGCGAGTCACAGATGGCAGAACTTTATCCTGACTACCATGATCAAGCCGACTTGAACGGCAGCCGGGAAGATTACTTGACAGACGACTATGTTGAGGACTACAATTCATATCCGGCAGCTGATGAGTTGCTTGAAGAAGATGAGAAGTAAGGAGGTTTTGCAGTGCCCAGGGTAAAAAAAGTTCCGCTCAGGATGTGCATTGGTTGTCAAGAAATGAAGCCCAAGCGGGAACTGATACGGGTGGTGCGAACTCCCCAGGAAACGGTTGAAATTGATCCCACCGGAAAAAAATCAGGCCGGGGCGCCTATATTTGCCCTCATCCTGATTGTTTGCAAAAGGCTGTTAAAGGTAAAAGGCTCGAACGGTCCCTGGAATGCACCATCTCACCTGAAATTATAGAAACTCTCAGGCAGGGGATGGTGAAGTAGCAGTGCATGGACCTGTTTTTCATCTGTTAGGCTTGAGCCAGCGGGCCGGCAAGGTGGCAGCGGGGGATTTTGCAGTGCGGCAGCAGTTGGCCAGGGGTAAGGTAAAATTGCTGATTGTTGCTGCCAATACGTCTGAAAGAATTAAACAGGATTATGTGCAAATGGGTCGGTCTAAGAATGTCCCTGTGGTGCTGGCTTTAACTAAAGAAGCACTGGGGTGTGCCTTGGGAAAATCTCCCCGTGCTGCAGTAGCCGTCCTGGATGAAAATTTTGCCCGGGGCATTCAAGGTCTGCTGGAAAAGGGGGAGAAGTAAAAGGTTTTTTGACAGGTTGCTGAATTTATGGAGGTGAATATATGGCCAAAAAACGGGTCCATGAGCTGGCAAAAGAGCTGAATATAGAAAATAAAGACCTTATCAATAAACTAATTGAATTGGGTATTCAAGTAAAATCACACATGAGTGCTTTGGAAGATAGTGATGTCCAAAAGATATTGCATTCATACAGACCCCCAAAAGGTTTGCCAGAGGAAAAGAAAACTGAACCGGTAACTAAACAAAATATGCAGGAACGGGGTAGAGGGCAAGGAATGGAAGGCAAAAAAGAAAAGGATCAATTTTTTAGACCCGACAACAGCAAAGGACCGGGACTGGTAGACAGGGTTCCCAACCGCCCACCCGATCGGAGATATGAAGACAAACCCAAATCACCGCAGCGTCCGCCCAGAGATAACCGGCCGGTAAGAACTTCTGCCGCTAAGGACGGGGGCAGACAGGAAGTTAAAGATACGGCTCATCAGGCAGCAGGACATAACCGCCCCCAGCGACCGCCCGGGGGTGGCAGGCCGCAGGGAGAGCGTACAACTCAGGCGCATCATCAGGGAAGACCTGAGCAGCGGGAGCGCTTTAACCAAAACCAGGTAAAAAGTGCTGCCGGACAGCAGTCAGCCGGCGCCCAGGGCAGACCCCAGCAGGCAGAACGTGCCGGGGGAGCCAGACCGCCCCAGGGGGATCGGCCGGCCGGCCCAGGCAAAGATCGCGGCAATGTCAGGCCGGCCCACGGCGGCCGGGGAGGTGGGCCACGTCCGAGCAATCCCTCCATTCCCAAGCCGCCGGAACAAATTGCCCAGCCGAAGCCAACCAAGGCACCGGATAAAACCAAGGGGGATCGCCGTAAAAATTATGAAAAAGACGGCAAATGGGCTGATCAGAGCATAGAAAACACCAAGCTCAATAAGCACCGCTTGCAGAAATCTAAAAAGAAACAGGAACAGCCTGCTCCGCCGGTCATCCCGGATAAGCGTCCTGTCCAAATCGGCGAAACCGTTACGGTACAGGAACTGGCGGAAAAATTAAAGAAAACGGCCGCTGAGGTTATTAAAAAATTAATGAATTTAGGGGTTCTGGCTACCATTAACCAGGAAATTGATTTTGATACAGCTGCTTTAATTGCCGGGGAATACGGCGTAGAAGCAGAACTAAAAGTGGCAGTTGACAAAGAGGCACTGATCATGACCGAACCGGAGGATGATCCCGCTCAACTGGTACCCAGACCGCCGGTGGTTACTATTATGGGACACGTGGATCATGGCAAAACGTCCTTATTAGACGCTATCCGGCAGACCAATGTAACTGCCGGCGAAGCCGGCGGCATTACTCAGCATATCGGTGCTTATCAGGTAGAACACAACGGCAAGAAAATAACCTTTGTGGATACGCCGGGGCACGCTGCTTTTACAGCCATGCGGGCGCGCGGCGCACAAATAACGGATATTGCCATTCTGGTGGTGGCGGCAGATGACGGGGTAATGCCGCAAACAGTAGAAGCAATTAACCACGCCAAGGCCGCCAATGTGCCTATTATTGTCGCCATCAACAAAATGGACAAACCGGAAGCCAACCCCGATAAGGTTAAACAGGAGCTTACCCAACATGAACTGGTAGTAGAGGACTGGGGCGGCGATGTTATCGCAGTTCCTGTATCAGCTAAAACCGGTATGGGTCTGGATAACTTGTTAGAAATGATTTTGCTGGTGGCCGAGGTTCACGAGTTAAAGGCCAACCCCAACCGCCCGGCCCGGGGTACTGTGGTGGAGGCCGAGTTGGATAAAGGTCGCGGCCCGGTGGCTACGGTACTGGTTCAGAATGGTACCCTGCATGTGGGAGATACTATTGTTGTGGGGCATGCTTTCGGGCGTGTCAGGGCAATGATTGATGATAAGGGACGCCGGGTGAAAAAAGCCGGCCCCAGTATGCCGGTAGAAATACTTGGCTTGTCTGATGTCCCGGAAGCCGGCGATATTCTGGTGGTTGTTGAGGACGAAAAGCTGGCCAGAGAAGTGGCTGAAAAAAGGCAGTTGCGCAAACGGGAAGAAATTCTAAAAGCAACTGCTAAAATTTCCCTGGATGACCTGTTTAAGCATATTCAAGAAGGCCAAATTAAAGAGTTGCCGATCATTCTGAAAGCAGATGTGCAAGGCTCCATTGAGGCTTTGGCCCAGGCTTTAGAAAAGTTGAGTACGGATGAAGTAAAAGTAAATCTTATACACAGTGGTGTGGGAGCCATCAATGAATCTGACATTATGCTGGCCACAGCTTCCAATGCCATTGTCATTGGCTTTAATGTGCGACCGGATGCTAATGCCAGGAAAATAGCTGAGGCAGAAAAGATTGACATTCACCTTTACCGGGTTATCTACGAGGTTATTGACGATGTCAAGAAAGCCATGAGCGGTTTATTAGACCCCGAGTATAAAGAAGTCATTATGGGGCATGTTGAGGTCAGAAAGATTTTCAAAGCCTCAAAAATCGGCACCATTGCAGGCTGTTATGTGACTGAAGGAAAAATAGTAAGAGATGCCGGAATTCGCTTGATTCGCGACGGTATTGTCATTCACGAAGGTAAACTGGATTCATTAAAGCGTTTTAAAGATGATGTAAAAGAAGTGGCACAGGGTTATGAGTGTGGCATTACCATTGAGAACTTTAATGACATCCAGGAAGGAGACATCATTGAAGCCTATACTGTAGAAACCATTAAGAGGGAACTGGCATAAATATATTTATATTAAAGACAAAATAGGAGGTGTGTTGCATGTCACACCGACCGGAACGTATTGCTGAAGCAATTAAAAAAGAGACGGCAGATATACTGAGCAATGATATAAAGGACCCCAGGGTGGGTTTTGTTACGGTTACCGGGGTAGAAGTTACCAGAGACCTGTCCTATGCCAAAGTATTTGTCAGTGTTATGGGCTCCGAGGAACGGCGCAAAGAAACATTAAATGTGCTGCAAAAGTGTGCCGGTTATCTGCGTTCGGAAATCGGTCGCAGAATTAAAATACGTCATGCGCCGGAAATTATATTCAAATTAGATACTTCCTTGGATCATGGGACGCGCATTATGGAAATTCTGCAGCAAATTAACCGTCAGGAGAACACATCGCATGAGTAACTTGCCGGCGGTAGCAGCAGCCATTAAAAAATCCCAGCGTCTTTTGTTGTGCGGTCATGTGATGCCTGACGGTGACAGCCTTGGTTCAGTGCTGGCTCTGGGCTTGGGACTGCGGTGGCTGGGTAAAGACGTAACCATAGTTAGCTCAGACCCTATCCCGGAGCTTTATCAGTTTCTGCCAGGCATAGATACCGTACTGGTTGGCGAAGTACCGCAACAGCCTTATGACTTACTGGTGGCAGTGGATTGCTCAGTGCCCGAGCGTTTAGGAAAAGCGCTGGAACCTGTGCTAAAAAGCAACTTGCCTATTGCGGTTATTGATCACCATGTCAATGACCGGCCCTTTGGACAATACAATTACGTGCGGACGGCAGCCGCTGCCACCGGGGAGATCATCATGGATCTGTTGGATATGTTGCAGGTTCCCATTAGTATGGAGCTGGCTGTTAATCTTTACACAGCTATTGTCACAGATACGGGTTCCTTCCGCTATGAAAATACAACCTCCGATACTCACAACAGGGCAGCCCGGCTGTTGGCCTGCGGTATTCCGGTAGCCCGCTTGTCTAATCAAATTTTTGGCGAGCAACCCCTGGCTTCCTTAAAGCTGCTGGAAGTTGCCCTGGGAACATTGAAGGTCAGCCCGTGCGGTCAAATAGCCTGGCTGAGTATTTCCCAGTCACAGATAAAATCAGTAGGCGCCTGCGAGCAGCATATCGAGGGATTAATAAATTACCCCAGAAAAATTAAAGGGGTGGAGTTGGCTATTGTTTTTCGAGAGTTAGACGAACGATTGGTTAAAGTAAGTTTTCGCTCCAAATACCGGGTGAATGTCAATCTTTTAGCCGGTAAATTTGGCGGCGGCGGGCATGTGAGAGCTGCCGGTTGCACGGTGTCAGGCAGCCTGGATCAGGTGCAGGCTATGGTTTTGCACGAAGCACAAGAATTAATGCGAGGCGATTCCGGTGGACGGCATTCTTAATATATTAAAGCCTCCTGGTATGACTTCTCATGATGTGGTTCAGTATGTACGAAAGGTTACCGGTATTAAAAAATGCGGGCATACCGGTACCCTTGATCCGGGCGCTGCCGGCGTACTGCCTGTTTGCCTGGGCAAAGCTACCAAGCTGGCCAGGTTCTTAGCGGAAGGGGATAAGACCTATAGGGGTGAGATTACTCTTGGCATTGCCACTACTTCCCAGGATGCCTTTGGCGAGGTGGTGGCCCGGCAAAGTGCTGCCGGCATCACTTGGGAACGTCTGCAGGAAGTTTTTGCCGGCTTTACGGGTCAGCTGAAACAAACGCCCCCGATGACCTCTGCCGTCAGAGTGCAGGGGCAGCGGCTGTATGAATGGGAACGGCAAGGAAAGATTGTGGAGGTGCCCAGCCGGCTGGTAACAATTTATCAACTTAAAATCATTGACAGCTGGCATTGGCACACGCCACATCCCCGTATTTTGTTTGATGTAACATGTTCAAAGGGGACATATGTGCGTACCCTCTGCTCCGATATCGGACAGGCCCTGGGGTGTGGCGCCTATATGTCCTTTTTGCTGCGCACCCGGGTAGGTCATTTTGAACTGGCCGGGGCTGTCACCCTGGAACAACTGACTAAATTGGCGGCAGAAAAGAACTGGGCCGCGGCAATTATACCTATGACCCAGGCAGTTCACCACCTGCCGGCTGTGGAAGTTCATGCCAGCGCAATAAAATCGGTAACCTCCGGTGCCACTCTTTATCCGGCGGGTGTTCTGGCCAGGACAGGCCAAATTAACCCGGGCGATTTAGTAAGGGTGCAGGCTGACCGGCAACTGTTGGCAATTTACAAGGCTGTTCAGGAGGAACAACAAGCTGTCAAACGTTTGATTTTTAAACCTGAGCTGGTGCTTGTTCCTTAAAAACAACTTGTTTATGTTTTTATGGTTTACCAAAACGTTAATAGGTATTATATTATAAAGGGCGATTGTTGCGACTGGCAGGGGGTTATTGAAATTGCGCGTATATGACAGCCTTACCGGGCTTAAAGACAAATATTGCCATATTGTTGCTGCCATAGGAAATTTTGACGGACTGCATCTGGGCCATCAAAAGCTGATTGGTGAAGCAGTGGCAATGGCCCGCCGGTCCAAGGGAACGGCAGCTGTGCTAACCTTTCACCCGCATCCTCTGTCTGTCTTGAAACCTGAGCTGGCTCCACCCATGCTGCTGGATCAGGATGCCAAAAGAGTTATGATGGAGGAATTAGGGGTTGATGTTTTAATTTTACTGCCCTTTACGCTGGAATTTGCCCAGTTAAGCCCGGTTGAGTTTATCAGAGATGTCCTGGTTCAGCAATTAAATGTTCAAGGAATTGTGGTAGGTTACAATTATTCCTTCGGCCACCGGGGGCGCGGCAATGCCGAGACCCTCTGGCAATATGCCGCCGCGTACGGTTACACCTTAAGCGTAATTCCGCCGGTTAAGGTTGGTCAGCAGGTGGTCAGCAGCACTTTAATACGCCATAAGCTGGCAGAGGGAGATGTGGTGTCGGCCAGAAAACTGCTGGGTTATCCTCCTTTTACCGAGGGTACGGTGGTTTACGGTGAGCGCCGGGGTAACACTTTGGGCTTTCCTACCGCCAATATTGACTGTCCGGCTGGCATGATGGTGCCGGCCAAGGGTGTTTACAGCGTCCATGTAGATTTGGCCGGCGAAACCTATCTGGGCGTTGCCAATGTGGGCAACAAACCAACTTTTCATGGTTATCAACAACCGATCAATATTGAGGTACATCTGTTGGATTTCCACGGCAATATATATGGCAAAAAAATAAAAGTCAAATATATTCGCCGCTTGCGGGATGAAAAGAAATTTTCTTCTGTTACCGACCTGGTAAATCAAATTCAAGCTGACGTACAAAGTGCCAGATTTGACCATCCGGAGTAATATGGCAAAACAGAATAGTTATTGGCTGCCCCTAATATATTTAATAATACCTAACATTTACTTATGGCAGTAATTATGCTACAATAGTTGCGGCACACGTCCCGAGATCCGTACGAAAGGAGACGTTGCCCATGGGGTATGCAAAGCATGATACTCCGGAAGAGGAGGTTAAACGCTGGCTTAATCACATTGCCTTAATATGTTTAAGCGAGGAGTTTCAATCTCTCAAGCGTGAATTGGAATCTCTCTATCTAAAGTCCAACATTGATAATGTACGTTTGGCGGCCTTTCAGGATGCCCTGTATGCCTTTTTGGTGCAGGAAGAAGATGAAAAACTGATTAACCTGTACCGTAACTGCTAAGCGGAGCGTTGTATGCGTATCATTATTACCGAACACGCTCGCAAAAGGCTGAGGGACCTGCGTCAAGATAAAATTACTACGGCAGATATTATAGCAGCAGCCAGAGGGATTCCGGGCCGCATACCAACAGCCACCAGATTTCGAGGTTTTTTTACCAAATCAGGCCGCATGTTCGATATCGTAGCAAAAGATATTGAAAATGGCCGTTTGGTAATTACCATAATTGGGAAGTAATATTCCCGGGAACTGTTATCTAGGGAACTCGTTCACTCCGACGGTTGGCTTGGATAACAGGGATTATGCAAATAAGGAGGTGAACATTGTGGCACTGTCTGCAGAAAAGAAGAACCAAATTATTCAGGCTTTTAAAACCCATGAAACCGATACCGGTTCGCCGGAGGTGCAAATTGCTCTTCTTACAGAGCGGATCAACCAATTAACCGAGCACCTGAAGTCCTTTAAAAAGGATCATCACTCTCGTCGTGGGCTGTTGAAAATGGTTGGCCAGCGTCGGGCGTTGCTTAATTACCTGCGCGACCGTGACTTTGACCGGTATCGTGCCATCTTAGAAAAACTGGGTCTGCGTAAGTAAGCAGTAAAAGTGGGCTATTGGGCCCACTTTTGTTTTATATTATTTGCTTTAAGTAATACCTAGTATTTTTGGCACAGAAAGAAGGAAATACTAATAAAAATGTCGAACTGCTAAGATTTGTCAACAACTTGGAGTGTGGAGGTAGTAATAGTGTCAGATAATCCAGTATTAATCAGGGAAATGACCCTGGGGGGCAGAGTTCTCTCCCTGGAAACAGGCAGGCTGGCCAAACAAGCCAGCGGAGCCGTCTTGGTAAAGTACGGCGAAACGGTGGTACTGGTTACCGCTACGGTGGCGAAAAATACCAGGGATATTGACTTTTTCCCTCTTACGGTGGACTACGAGGAAAGGCTTTATGCTGTTGGCAAGATTCCCGGTGGCTTTATTAAGCGCGAGGGACGTCCCAGCGAGAAAGCTATCTTGTCGGGCCGTCTGATCGACCGCCCCATCCGGCCGCTGTTTCCCAAACACATGAGAAACGAAGTTCAGGTGGTGGCAACAGTTTTATCTGTTGATCAGGATAACGCACCGGAAATTGCTGCCATGATCGGTGCTTCGGCAGCCTTGCATATATCTAAAATTCCGCTTAAAAAACCCATCGGCGGCGTCATTGTAGGTCGGGTAGACGGCCAATTTGTTATTAACCCGGTGGTGCGCCAGGCGGAAAACAGTGACATGCACCTGGTGGTGGCCGGAACCGATGACGCGGTAATGATGGTTGAAGCAGGTGCTAAAGAAGTGCCTGAGGATCAAATCCTGGAAGGCATCATGTTTGGGCATGAAGTTATTAAAGAGATTGTACAGTTTATTGAAAATTTCCGGCAAGATGCTTTAGCGCTGGGCTTGGCTCAAGAAAAAATGGTTATTCCTGAGCCGGAAGTGGATGCTGCCATAACCGAAGCCGTTTTGCCGCAAGCCGAAGAAGTTATTCGCGAAGCGGTACTGCATTGTTCCCGGGAAAAACTGAGCAAGAAGGCAAGAGAAGCCTATATGGAAGAAGTTCTTACCGGTTTGCAGGAAAAATTTTTGGAGCAATTCCCGGAAAATTCCAAAGAAATTACCATGCTGCTGGAAAAAGCCGAAAAGAAAGTGGTACGCCGCATAATTACTCATGATAAGCTGCGTATTGACGGTAGGGCCATTGACGAAATTCGTCCTATTTCTGTGGAGGTGGGAGTGCTGCCCCGTACCCATGGTACCGGTTTGTTTACCAGGGGCCAAACCCAAATACTGTCAGTAGCAACCCTTGGTTCCATCAGTGATGAGCAAATTTTAGACGGCCTTGGTTTGGAAGAAAGTAAGCGTTTTATGCACCACTATAATTTTCCGCCCTTTAGTACCGGGGAAACTAAACCCATGCGGTCGCCGGGACGCCGTGAGATTGGTCACGGAGCGTTGGCAGAGCGGGCTTTGGAACCGATGATACCGCCGGAAGAAGTTTTTCCCTACACCATCCGGGTGGTTTCGGAAGCTATTGAATCAAACGGTTCCACTTCCATGGGCAGTGTTTGCGGCAGTACTCTGGCTTTAATGGATGCCGGGGTACCCCTCAAGGCACCGGTGGCCGGCGTGGCCATGGGGCTGATTATGGAAGAAGATAAATTTACTGTCTTAACAGATATCCAGGGCTTGGAAGACCACCTGGGGGATATGGACTTTAAGGTTGCAGGCACCGCTAAAGGCGTTACTGCCCTGCAGATGGATATAAAAATACCCGGTATTACGAAAGAGGTTTTTGAACAGGCATTGGCTCAAGCGCACCGGGGACGCATGTATATTTTAGGCAAAATGCTGGAAGTGCTGCCTGAGCCGCGACCTGAAATTTCCCAGCACGCCCCGAGTATTATTCGTACCAGCATTCATCCGGACAAAATCAGAGATGTGATTGGCCCGGGCGGTAAAATTATTAAAAAACTGGTGGAGGAAACCGGCGCAGATATTGATATCGAGGACGATGGCAGGGTGTTTATTGCTGCCGTTGACCGTGAAAAGGGCAAACGAGCTTTGCAGATTATTGAAGCCATAACGGCTGAAGTTGAAGTAGGCAAGTTATACACCGGTAAGGTTACCAGGGTTACTGATTTCGGTTGCTTTGTAGAAGTCATTCCCGGTGTGATGGGGCTTGCAGGCAAAGAAGGCCTGGTACACATTTCTCAACTGGACTTCCAGCGGGTAGAAAAGACCGAAGACATTGTGAAAGAAGGCGATACCATTACGGTAAAAGCTATCGGGTTCGACCAGCAGGGCCGCCTGAAGCTGTCGAGAAAAGAAGCCATGAAAGACTTGGGCCTTACTCCTCAGGAAGAACCGGCTGACAAAGGGGAACGCAGAGAACGCAAGCACTTACATCGCCCAAAGGTTGCCAAGGAATAATCTCTCATAGGTCGGTAAATTGAAGTTATCCTTTGATTTAACTTCAGTTTATCGGCTATGTTTTTTTATGTGGACATGACATGCGGTTATCTTGATATAACAGCTGATACACTCTTTGCCATTACTCCTAAAGAATAGGTAAAATAACGTTGTATTATTTTATAAGCTTTGCTTTAAAAGGAGTGACAGCAATGAGTGTAAATAACTTAACAAGAATTATAGCATTGTTGTGCGCAGTGTGCTTTTTTGTTATGCCTGTTAATGATGCCGCTGCCTATTTAGGTGACAGAACATTAAAGTTAGGCATGTCCGGCTATGATGTTTGGCAGCTGCAAAAAAACCTTGATTACCTGGGTTATCCGGTTGGCGATTTAGACGGTAAGTTCGGCTGGCAGACCTTTAACGCAGTAAAAAATTTTCAGTGGCGCAACGGCTTAAAAACAGACGGAGTGGTGGGAAAAAAGACCGCCTCGGCCATCATTGCTCAGGTCAGCGGTAATCAAGCACAACGGCCCAGGACGGCAGCTGCAGCATCACGCAGCGGCCTGCAGTTTTCCCGTCAGGATATTTATGACCTGGCGCGAGTTGTGCACGGCGAAGCCAGAGGAGAATCCTTTGAAGGGCAGGTGGCGGTGGCGGCGGTGGTATTAAACCGCCTGCAATCCGGACTTTTTGGCCGTACCGTGCAGGACGTTATTTTTCAGCCCTGGGCCTTTACAGCGGTACACGACCGGCAATTTTATTTAACACCCAATGAATCTGCTTTCCGGGCAGTAAATGCTGCTATCAAAGGGTGGGATCCTACCGGCGGAGCGCTTTACTATTGGAATCCGCAAACCGCCACCAGCCGGTGGGTGTGGAGCCGTCCAATAGTTAATAAAATAGGCAACCATGTGTTTGCTTACTAAACGGTTGACGAACCAACAGCCCGAACCGTTGAACAAAAAATTTATTTGCGGCGAACAAGACCTTGTGCTTTCAACCAGCCCCCTTGCAACAGGTGCAAGGGGGTTATATTTTGGGGACAAGCAGGCTGTTGTAAATAAGATATAATCTTCTCCCCGCCAGCATAGAGATTGAAAAGAGTGCTTTTTTGGGGGGGAAGATATGCGGATATTTTATATACGCCGGGGCCCTGTTTATAAAGTTTTCTTGTGGCTGCTCATTATTATGTTTTTGGTGGGTTTAGGCATTTTAGCCAGCCGGGAAAAATATGAAAGAACCATTGCTCCGGTTTACCGGGGCAGTGATCGGGAAAAAAAGATTGCCTTGACCTGTAATGTGTTTTGGGGAGAAGAATATATACCCAGAATGCTGGAAGTGCTGGCGGATCACCAGGTTAAAATTACTTTTTTTGTAGGTGGCACCTGGGTAAGAGATTTTCCTGATTTGTTGCAAAAAATTGATGCAGCCGGACATGAAATAGGTTCTCACGGCTATAGCCATCCCCATCCTGACAGGCTTTCCAAGGCCGGCAATCTGCAAGATATGCAAAGAGCCGAAAAGTTGATTTATGATACCATTCATAAGCGTCCCCGCTTATATGCGCCGCCTTACGGGGAAAGAGGTCCGGCGGTATTAAAAGCTGCTGAGGAACAGGGTTATACCTTTATTTTATGGAGCATTGACACCATCGACTGGCAACGGCCGGCACCGCACGTGATGGTAAGGCGGGTGGTAGAAAAAGCTCATAACGGCGCAATTGTCTTGATGCATCCAACAGCCCCTACTGTTAAAGCGCTGCCGGAAATTATCAAACTGTTGAAAAAAGAGGGGTATCAATTTGTCACGGTAGGCGAATTAATCGCTGACTTGCCGGACCAAAATGAGATAACAGGTAATTAATATATTCAAGGGAAGGGCATACTTACAATGATTATCGTTATGGCCTGATCTCAATATTTATTGCCGGTTTTCTGAACACTTGCCAAAGGAAAAGGATTTTGTATATAATTGGCGAAAGATAGGTTTATTGTGCTGCCAGGAGGTGTTGTAATGTTTTACCAAAAAGAAGTACTAGCAAACGGAGTAAGAATTTTGACTCAACAGGTACCGCATGTCCGCTCTGTTGCCATCGGTATTTGGGTGGATGTGGGTTCCCGTGATGAAAGTAATGACCAGGCCGGCATCTCTCACTATATTGAGCACATGCTGTTTAAAGGAACCAAACATCGCACAGCCAAGCAGATTGCTGAAGAGCTGGATGCCGTGGGGGGGCAATTAAACGCCTTTACCACCAAAGAATACACCTGTTACTATGCCAAAGTGTTGGATGAACATTTTGACCTGGCGGTAGACATCCTGACCGATATGTTGTTCCATTCCAAGATATCTGAACAGGATGTGGAGCGGGAAAAAAACGTCATCCTGGAAGAAATTAAGATGTACGAAGACGCCCCGGATGAACTGGTGCATGACATGTTTGCAAAAACCATCTGGTCCGGTCACTCTTTGGGCAGACCAATTATTGGTTCCTCTGAAACCGTATCGTCTTTAAACTACCGGGATTTGCGCTCCTTTATGAAAGATCACTATAAGCCTAATCGCATGGTCATTTCGGTAGCCGGCAATATTGCTCATCAACAGGTGGTCGAAAAGCTATCACCCTTGTTTGGCAGTTTAGAGGGTAGTGTAATTGACAGGCAGCTGGCAAAGCCCCGTCATACCTCCCAGGTAAACTGCCGCAATAAAGAAACCGAGCAAGTACATATGGTCATCGGGGCGCCGGGCGTCAGTTTAGACAGCGACCTTGTTTATACTGTCCAGGTTATTAATACCGTGCTGGGCGGCGGGCTGTCTTCCCGGTTGTTTCAAGAGATCAGAGAACAGCGGGGACTGGTTTATACGGTTTATTCCTACCACAGCTCTTACTACGACACCGGTATTTTTGGTGTTTATGCAGGACTTAGCAGGCAAAATGTTAATCAAGCCATGGAACTGATCTTTAAAGAAATCAAAGACATTAAAAAGAACGGTGTAACCAGGGAAGAATTGCAAAGAGCCAAGGATCAGTTGAAAGGCAATTTATTATTGTCACTGGAAAGTGTCAATACACATATGAGCCGGCTTGGTAAATCTGAACTCTATTTAGGTAAAGTATATAGCCCGGAAGAAATTGTAGCTAAACTAAACCGGGTTACTGTAGAAGATACCCAGCGGGCGGCTGCCCGGCTGTTCCAACCGGAGTGTTTTGCCATGGCGGCTATAGGGCCCTGGCAGGATTGCGGTGATTTGAAAAACGTTCTGGATACCTTAAAAGATTAATTTTTTCCCCTGTGACCAGGGGACTTTCTTTTAGGCATATTTGTCCACCACCTTCATATGATGTAGCAGGGAGGTGGATGAATTTGGCAGAGAGTATGGCAGTGGGTCTGCTGGCTGCTGTGTTGGTGGTTTTATCCCTGCGGGAACGTATGAGAATGAGCCGTTATCGTAAAGAATGGGATGTCATCGGAGAGAGCAAGGCCTCACCTTTGTCTGAGTCACTGGCGGGCCTGGTGGGCACTGCCGGCGGTATTTATTTATCCTTGGTCATGTTAAAAACTTTCTTGGAAATTGATGTGCCGGCCAGGGTTAATATTGCGGCGGTCAGTTTGGAGCCAATGGCAGCGGTATCCTTTATCCTGGCCATCATCAGTCCGTTTTTCAGCCGTCTGAAAAAAGGGTGGCAAAGGTTAAAGTTCAGATAAGGGGTGTGGCAGCGGTGCGTTTAGGTGAGTTAATTGGAAAAGAAATAGTAAATATTCATAATGGAGCACGGTTGGGGATTATCGGTGAATCTGATGTAACCATTGATATTGAGTCGGGAGCCATTTGTTCCATTATTTTACCCAAAAAAACCAACTTAATTAATATGTGGACGGATAAACCACAAATGGTTATTCCCTGGGAAAGTATCCGCAAGATTGGCGAGGAAATAATCATAGTAGAACTGAATTATGGCAATCAATTTTTCTCCAGGTACAAGTATTAAAAGCCCGGTAGAATTTTATAAAACCACTTGCAGTGCCCCGCTATGGGGTTTTTTTGTTTGAACTTGACAAGCATAAATGTGGTAATAGATAATAAAATGCAATAATTAAGCAAAAAATCTCATGTACTTATGAAAAGGCGGTGTTTTTATGATTAAAGCAGTTGTGGCAGGGGCTCTCGGTAAAATGGGGCTGGAATCCTGCAAGGCCATTGTGAAGGCTGAAGGAATGCAACTGGTAGGGGCGGTGGACAGTAAAGAAATTGGCCACAGCATCGGTACATTTATCGGCCAACCGGACATAAATATTGTGGTTGCCGGCGATCTTGAACAAGTACTGCGGGATGTAAAGCCTGATGTCCTGGTTGATTTTACACGTCCCGGTGTGGTGCAAAGACACATTAAAACAGCCATTAATGCCGGTGTACGACCGGTAATTGGCACTACCGGTATGAATACCGCGGAAATTGAAGAATTTAGACAATTAGCTGCCCAACGGCGCCTGGGGGGATTGATTGCACCAAATTTTGCCATTGGTGCTCTGTTAATGATAAAGTTTGCCACCGAGGCGGCCAAGTTTTTCCCTCATGTGGAAATTATTGAGCTGCACCATGATCAAAAGATGGACGCTCCATCAGGTACGGCAGTAAAAACGGCTGAATCCGTTGCTGCTGTCAGGGGACAAATATCCCAGGGCATGCCCAGTGAGTTTGAAAAAATTGCCGGGGTCAGGGGAGGCAACTTTGACGGCATGCGTATTCACAGTATAAGACTGCCGGGGCTTGTTGCCCACCAGGAAGTGATTTTTGGCGGCCTTGGCCAGACACTCAGCATTCGTCATGACTCCATCTCCAGAGAGTCCTTTATGCCCGGGCTTATTCTGGCCATTCGCAGGGTTATGAACCTGGATCATCTGGTTTATGGACTGGAAAATCTTTTATTTGAATAACTAAATATGGATATTACCGCACCTGCCTTAAGACCGCAGGTACAAGCACCACCCCCTCAGGACACTCATATCATGTAGTGTGTCATAGATGGTTGAGAGGAGGGATATCATGCAGCCCGACTTGAAGGGGGTCAAGGTGGCCGTCCTGGGTGGTGACGCCAGGGAAATTGTACTGGTTTCCACCTTATCTCGCCTTGGTGCGCATGTGAGGGTGGTTGGCCTGCCGGTAAAACAAGATCCTCCGCATGTCAGCCTGTATGGGAGCATTGATGAAGCACTGGCGGATGTTCAAGCAGTAATCCTGCCGGTACCCGGTATTTTGGAAAAAGGCAACCTTTATTGTGTTTATCAAGAAAAGCCTCTGGTACTTTCGGAAGCATTACTGGTAAAGCTGCCTCCCCGTACCCCAGTGTTTGTGGGTTTTGCCCGGCCAATGCTGAAAGACATGGTCCAGCGCAGCAATGTTAAACTGATCACAGTTCTGGATCTGGACGAGGTAGCTATACTTAACTCTATTCCTTCGGCAGAGGGCGCTGTTCAAATGGCCATGGAGAATACAGATATTACCATCCATAACAGCAAATCCTTTGTTCTGGGTTTTGGTCGTACCGGCGCCAGCCTGGCCAGGCTGCTGCAAGGCATGGGGGCAAAGGTAACAGTGGTTGCCAGGTCAGCAGCTCACCGGGCCAGGGTGTATGAGATGGGTATGGAGCCTTTATCTTTCCCGGAATTGCCGGATGCCATTGCCAGGGCAGACATTATCTTTAATACCGTACCGGCTCTGGTGCTGAATAACAGCCTGTTAAGCAAGGCCAGGGAGGACGCAGTAATTATTGATGTTGCCTCCCCACCGGGCGGCACCGATTTTGAAGCCGCCGCCAGGTTAGGCATTAAAGCTTTACTGGCCCCGGGCCTGCCTGGTAAAGTGGCCCCGAAAACTGCCGGTCAAATCTTATCAAAGGTGATCCCTTCTCTGTTGGCACAGGAGTTAGAACGCAACGGACATTAAGGAGTGGCTTACGGAGGTGCGGTATATGCGTTTAAAAGGCATACGTATTGGTTTTGCCCTGACTGGATCTCACTGTACTTTAGATGAAGTGATGCCGAGAATTCAAGAGCTGGTTGATCAGGGGGCAGAGGTTTTGCCCATCGTCAGTTATGCAGTGGATACTATGGACACCCGTTTTGGCACAGTGCAAAAATGGCGTGACCTGTTAAAACAAATTACCGGTAAAGAGCCGATCAACAGTATCAGCGGCGCTGAACCGGTCGGTCCCGACAAACTGGTGGATGTGGTGGTGATTGCTCCCTGTACCGGCAATACTATGGCTAAATTAGCCAACGGAATTACCGATACACCGGTTTTAATGGCAGCCAAAGCCCATTTGAGAAATCAACGTCCGGTGGTGCTGGCAATCTCTACCAATGACGGTTTAGGTATAAATGCAAAAAATCTTGGTTTACTTCTTAACACCAAGAATGTTTATATGGTACCATTTGGTCAGGATAGTCCCACCGGAAAACCCAATTCCCTGAAAAGCCGCATGGATTTGATTATCGATACGATCGAACAGGCCTTGCAAGGGAAACAAATTCAGCCTATTTTAGTGCAGCCTTAACTTCCGGAGCGGGGTATCAAACTCTATATCTTTTAGGAGGGAAAGGAAGATTGAAAAAAGTCAATGTGGTTGTGGTCGGTGCAACCGGAGCGGTAGGACAGGAAATTTTAAATATATTGGATGAACGCAATTTTCCCGTTAACAATTTAAGACTATGCGCTACTTCCCGTTCGGCGGGAACTGAAATTGAGTTCCGGGGCCGGAAATATGTTGTTGAAGAAACTACTCCGGATTCCTTTACCGATATGGACATTGCGCTGTTTGCAGGCGGCAAAGCCAGCTTGGAGTTTGGTACGGCGGCTGTGGAACGTGGCTGTGTTATAATTGATAACAGCAGCAATTATCGGATGGACCCTGCGGTACCCCTGGTGGTGCCCGAAGTTAACCCAGAGGATGTAAAATGGCACAAGGGGATTATTGCTAACCCAAATTGTTCAACCATCATAATGGTGGTTGCTTTGAAACCCCTGCACGATGCAGCCGGCATTAAGCGGGTGGTGGTTTCTACCTACCAGGCGGTGTCCGGCGCCGGTAAAGAAGGCATTGAAGAGTTGACTGAACAAGTGAAAGCAGTGCTGGAGGGCAGGGAGCATCCACCGAAAAAATTTGCCCACCCCATTGCTTTTAACTTAATTCCCCATATTGATGTCTTCCAGGATATGGATTATACCAAAGAAGAATGGAAAATGGTAAAAGAAACCAGAAAAATTATGCATGATGACAACATTCAAATAACTGCCACCACTGTCAGAGTGCCGGTTTATCGCAGTCATTCAGAGTCAATTAATATTGAAACTGAACGCAAATTAACTGCCGCCGCAGCAAAAGAAATTTTAGCTCAAGCACCGGGCGTTATCGTTCAGGACGATATTGCTGACAATATTTATCCCATGCCGCTGTACACCTCTCATCAGGATGAGGTTTTTGTGGGACGCATCAGGGAGGACAACTCAATTGCCCACGGTTTGAATCTTTGGGTGGTGGGGGACCAAATCCGTAAAGGTGCTGCCACCAATGCGGTGCAGATTGCGGAACTGTTACTAAAATATGACTGCTTACTGGAGAAGAAATAGTATGCGTTTTCTTGTGCAGAAATTTGGCGGAACCTCCCTGGTGACGCAGGAGTTAAGAGAGCTGGTAGCCAGCAGGATTATTGCTGCGGCTGACGAAGGATATCTGCCGGTGGTAGTGGTTTCGGCCATTGGCAGGGCGGGAGAGCCATATGCTACTGATACCTTATTAAATTTTGTGCTGTCCATTCACCGCGATCTGCCGGCCAGGGAAATGGATATGTTAATGTCCTGCGGGGAAATTATCTCAGGTGTTGCCATGGTAAATACCCTGCAGGGGATGGGCAGGCAGGCGGTTCTTTTAAACGGCGCCCAGGCGGGTATTATTACTGATGGCAATCATAATGATGCCAGGATTATCCGGGTGGACCCGCAAAATATTATTAAATATGCCGAACTGGGCAAAATTGTGGTAGTGGCCGGTTTTCAAGGTATCAGCGAACAAGGCGAGATTACGACTTTGGGACGCGGGGGCAGTGATACGACAGCTGCTGCATTAGGGGTAGCCCTTAATGCAGAATGCGTTGATATTTATACCGATGTGGAAGGAATTATGACGGCGGACCCCCGCATTGTGGAAGATGCCCGCATTTTGGATACCGTAACCTACAACGAAATTTGCCAGCTAGCCCATGAAGGGGCCAAGGTCATTCACCCCAGGGCGGTCGAGATTGCTATGCAAAAAAACATACCCCTCCGGGTTCGTTCCACCTTTTCAGGTACACCGGGTACCCTGGTTACCAGTCATCACGAGGTATATGGCACCATAGATATTACCAGAGACCGGTTGGCCAGCGGCGTTACCCACATTGCCGGTGTCACCCAATTTAAAATTAACCTGCCGGATTTGGCCGTAGATGAGCCGGCCCGGCGAATTTTCACAGCCCTCGCCCTGGCGGATATTAGTGTTGATTTTATCAATGTCAGCCCGGAAACCATTATGTTTACGGTAAAAGATGAAATGGCGGCTAAGGCTGTGGCCGTATTGGAAAATCTTGGTATTAAACCGCAATTAAAACCTAACTGTGCCAAGGTTTCTACCGTAGGTGCAGGTATGACCGGGGTGCCGGGGGTAATGGCCCGTATTGTGCAGGCGCTTAGTGAAGAAGGTATTAAAATTTTACAGTCTGCCGATTCTCATACAACCATCTGGGTATTGGTAGAGAAAGAAGATATGTACAAAGCCATTCGTGCCTTGCACCGCAAGTTTGAACTGGGACATAAAGAAAAAGACCAACAGTTGTAGGTGGTGAAATAAGTTAAATTAAGGATGGTGAAAGTCAATGACTGCCATTGATTTCGGGCGGGTTATTACTGCCATGGTGACCCCGTTTAATGCGGATTTATCGGTAAACTACGCCCAGGCCAAAAAGTTAAGCAGGTACTTGGTGGAAAACGGTTCGGACGGTTTGGTGGTGTGCGGTACCACCGGCGAGTCGCCCACCCTTAGTAAAGAAGAAAAAATTAATTTATGCAAAGCCGTGGTAGAAGAAGTGGGGGGGCAGGCGACCGTGATAGCGGGCACCGGCAGCTACGATACAGCAGGTAGCATCGCCTTAACCAAAGAGGCCGAAAAAGTTGGCTGTGACGGTGTAATGCTGGTGGCGCCCTATTATAACAAGCCTTCCCAGGAAGGGCTTTACCGCCATTTTCGGGCGGTGGCAGAGAGCACCAGTTTGCCGGTTATCCTGTATAACATACCGGGGCGTACCGGGATTAACGTACTGCCGTCCACGGTGGCCAGACTGGCGAAGGATGTGCCCAATATTGCAGCCATAAAAGAAGCCGCCGGCAATATCGATCAGGTATCTGAATTGCGCAGTCTGCTGCCCGAGGATTTTGCCATTTACAGCGGTGATGATTCCATGACCTTGCCTATGCTTTCCCTGGGGGCCAAAGGCGTGATCAGTGTGGCTGCCCATGTGGCCGGCAAGCAAATTCAAGCAATGATTGATGCGTACACCTCCGGCAATACTACCCTGGCGGCCAATATGCATAAAAACCTGTACCCGCTGTTTAAAGGATTATTTATTACCACCAATCCGGTACCGGTAAAAGCTGCACTAAACCTGAAAGGGTTTGCCGTGGGAGGGGTGCGGTTACCTCTGGTAGAGGCCACCGGAAATGAAATTGAGTCGGTTAAAAATGTAATGCAAAACACCGGTTTGTTATAATTCATCTGACAGGACACACCCTCATGTGTCCTGTTTGTATTTTTTTGGCACTTCTGGGTAATCATATTGCCGTTAGGAATTAATTTGAGTATAATTGTATGCGTAGGTTTAAGGGACGGATCCACAACAACGTACAATTAAATATTTTCCCCGCCTTCTCCTGGTTTCTCACCGAAAATGACAATGGCTTGCTTATTTTCATTTGATTATATTGATATTTTCAGATCATAGGAGGTGCGGTTTTGGCAAAAGAACCTAAACTGGCTGTAATTCCCCTGGGGGGATTAGGCGAGATCGGTAAAAACATGACTGCGGTGAGATTCGGGGAAAATATTGTACTTATTGATTGTGGTTTAATGTTTCCGGAAGAAGAAATGCTGGGTATTGATATTGTCATCCCGGACATTACTTACCTGTTGGAACACAAAGAACAAGTACTGGGCATACTGCTTACCCACGGCCACGAAGATCACATCGGAGCGCTGCCTTACGTCCTGCGGCAAATCAATGTGCCGGTGTACGGATCCAAACTTGCCCTTGGTTTGGTTCAAGGTAAACTGAAGGAACACAACATGCTGGACCAGGTTCAGCTGAATACCGTAAAACCAAGGGATATTATTCAAATAGGCCCCTTTAAGTGTGAGTTTATCCGGGTTTCTCACAGCATACCGGATGCCATGGCCATTGCCATACATACACCGGTAGGTACTTTGTTGCATACAGGTGATTTTAAAATCGATCAAACTCCTGTGGACGGTGAAGTGATCGATTTACCCAGATTTGCGGCCCTGGGCGAAAAGGGCGTATTAGTTATGCTGTCGGACAGCACCAATGTTGAACGACCGGGTTATACCATGTCTGAAAGGGTAGTAGGCAATACCTTTGATGAAACTTTCCGCAATGCCACGGAAAGAATTATTATTGCCACTTTTGCTTCTAATGTGCATCGGCTGCAGCAAGCCATTACTATGGCTCATAAGTACGGCCGCCATGTGGCTGTGGTGGGCCGGAGTATGGTTAATGTAATGCAAGTGGCCAGCGAACTTGGTTATTTACAAATTCCGCCGGGCACCCTGGTGGAATTGGATGAAGCGGCCCGGTTGCCCAAAAATAAGGTTGTCCTGCTTACTACCGGCAGTCAGGGCGAGCCCATGTCTGCTCTAACCCGTATTGCCCTGGGGGATCACCGCCAGGTGGACATTTTGCCCGGCGATACTGTAATTATTTCTGCTACGCCGATTCCCGGTAACGAAAAACTGGTGGCCCGCATTATTGATCAACTTTTTAAGCTGGGAGCGAAAGTTATTTACGAAGCGGTTTCCGGTATCCATGTGTCCGGTCACCCCAGTCAAGAGGAACTAAAGCTGATGATTAATTTAGTGCGGCCTAAGTTTTTTATCCCGGTTCACGGTGAATACCGCATGTTGAAAAAACATGCTGAGTTAGCCAGGGAACTGGGGATACCTGCCGAAAATATTTTTGTTGGCGAAAACGGACAAGTGTTTGAATTTACCCGTAAGCAGGGACGCATGACCGGTAGGGTAACTTCCGGCAGGGTGCTGGTGGACGGGCTGGGTGTTGGCGATGTGGGCAACATTGTTTTGCGGGACAGAAAACAGCTGTCGCAGGACGGTATTTTAATTGTGGTTGTGACCATGGATAAAGAAAACAACCAGGTACTGGCCGGGCCGGATATTGTTTCCAGAGGGTTCGTATATGTGCGTGAATCGGAAATTCTTATGGAAGAGGCTAAAGCCAAGGTAAAAATTGCCCTGGACAAGTGCTGTAACCGGGGGATTTCCGAATGGGCAGGCATTAAGTCACAAATCAGGGATGATTTAGGCAAATTTTTGTATGAAAAAACTAGGAGAAGGCCCATGATCTTACCGATCATCATGGAAGTATAAACAAAAACTCCCGCTTGACGGGAGTTTTTAGTTTCTGAGGTGTTTCAGAGCAGTCGACAAAGGTTGTCAAACAAGTTAAGTCAATGGTTTTATGATCCCCTGCCGGCCGCTTGTTTTCAGTGATTCAGAGATAAGTCTCCTGTTTTTGCCACATTATCTAATTTTAATGGTATTAGGAGGGGCGGACATAAGCATACTAGTACCAGGACAGAAAATAAGAGGAGTGACTCTTTCGCATGAAACAACGTTCTGCCAGCCGCCAACCTGGGCAGATAGCCGTCAATCCGGCAGCTCCCAATCCGCTGCAGCCGCCCGGACTTCCTCATACGCCCCCGGCAAGCCCGGCCGGTAATCCGCAACCTAATCCCGGGACGCCAAGTACCCCCAGGAGAGTTACCGGACAGGCCAAAGGAACTTTGGAAAATATCAAAGAACTGGGGACACCGACCGTGCCGGAAAATATTAAAAGTAATATTCATTGTGTTACTATTGTTGGGCAAATTGAGGGCCATATTGTATTGCCAAACCAGAATAAAACCACTAAATACGAACATATCATACCGCAGCTGGTGGCCATAGAACAGGATGAAAACGTGGAAGGTGTATTAATAATACTTAATACTGTAGGCGGAGATGTGGAAGCCGGCCTGGCCATTGCCGAGGTAGTGGCCACCATGACCAAGCCGACGGTGACCCTGGTGTTGGGTGGCGGGCACAGCATCGGAGTGCCCATTGCGGTGGCAGGCAATTATAGTTTTATTGCCCCAACTGCCTCTATGACCATCCATCCCATACGGCTTACCGGCCTGGTAATCGGTGTACCGCAAACCTACGAATATTTAGATAAAATGCAGGATCGGGTCATCCGTTTTGTGACCGAGCATGCTAAAATTTCTGAAAAAACCTTTAGGCAATTAATGTTTAAAACCGGTGAGCTGGCCAGAGATATCGGTACGGTGGTGATTGGCAAGGAAGCTGTGGAATACGGCTTAATTGATGAAGTAGGCGGTGTTGGAAAAGCCTTGGGTAAATTGAAAAGATTGATAGAAAGTGGCAAAGGTAAAGAAGGGGGCATATTGCAATGATTCTCTGGACACCGCTGCCGGCCGAACAAGTACTGGCCGGATTGGACCGGCAGGAATACCCTTCCTATGAGTCAATTTCGGTGGCAGGGATTCCGGTTTTGGCGGAAAGAACGGCTGACTGTAAAAAAAGAGTGGTGCGCATCAACAGCTCTGATCTTTCCCACTATCTTAACCAGGATGTATATCCGGGGTTAATCATTTAATTGCAGATAAAGTTATGAGAACTGTCAGGTGGTTTTTCGGTTCTCCGGCCGGCTGAGCGAAAGGAGCCATTAGGCCGGCCGGAAGCTGCCGGTGAGGCGAAATCTTGCCGCTGCCGGTGCTTCGACAAGTCGCCGACAGGGGATCATAAAACCACCTTACTTTGTTTTACAACCTTATGTCTACAGTCTGAACAACACCGATGTAGTGTTGTTTTTGTTTTTTCTGTATATATATTTAGTAAATGGAAATAGAAACCAATTTGTGATAATATATTTTGGCCTGCCGGTTGAGATTTTCCGACCGGTTTCCTTAAAAGGGTTTTGGAAATTTCTGTAGTATATATTAAATGGAGGTGCCTGCCTTGGATTTGCTTAAAAAACTGCGAGATGACCTAAAGTACGAAATCTTTGGGATCTTGCTTATTTCCATAGCGGTATTAGGATTTATAAGTTATGCCAATACACCCCTGGGGGCCGTGGGTGGTTTTGTGGGCCGGGTTCTTAAAGGTATGTTCGGAAATTTTGGCGGCCTTGTCTTAATGTCTTTTTTAGGGCTGTTTGGCATAAAGCTTATTATTGAACGGAACCGTACGCCGGTTAACATAAAAGCTTACGGGGCTGTTTTGTTGTTTTTTATAATTCTAACTGTATTAAGCCTGCTAACCCCTTTAAAGCCAAGCTTTATCGAAATACTGGCCGGTATTGCGGATGAGACTGCTGCCGGTCAAGGGGGCGGTCTGGTAGGTGCTGTGATTGCCTTTTTATTAATTAAATCATTTGGCCAAGCGGGTACTTATATTCTGCTGACTGCCGGTTTGCTGGTGGCGCTGTTGTTAATGACCAATACTTCCATGGCCACCCTGGCCGAAAAAACCGGTTCCCGGGCCAAGCAATGTTTTCACAGAACAGGTAAAAAACTCAATGACTTCTTATTTACCGAAGTTGAGGAAGATCTGCCGTCTATTGATGGAAAGACAAGCCATAACCCGGTAATTATTCAAACGTCGCCGGACCCTGGTTCATATTCGGAGGCGCCGTGGCAGGCCGGCCGTAATGATGATTTGGAAAAAACAGGGCCCCTCAATCTTATGGGACGCGACAATTTAAAACAGAGCCATCAGTCACAGCAGACCGAGCTGGCAACAGCGCAGGTGGAGGAAGAAATCGGCGCTTCTTTTACTCAACTGACACTGCAGGATGTCAGCACCTTTAAGTTGCCGCCCTTAAACCTGTTGTCCCGGCCCTTAAAAGGCAGTAAGAATATTTCCAGCGCCAAAGACATTACCGAAAATATTGCCAAGCTGGAAGAAACCCTGGAAAGCTTTGGCATTAAAGCAAAAGTAACCCAGGTTTCCCGAGGCCCTGCCATTACCCGTTATGAGATTCAACCGCCTGCAGGAGTAAAGGTTAGCCGCATTGTCAGTTTGGCGGACGATATTGCTCTGGCCATGGCCGCACCGGATGTGCGGATAGAAGCACCTATTCCCGGGAAGGCAGCAGTGGGTATTGAAGTTCCCAATAAAGAAATATCTATGGTTCACATCAGGGACCTGCTGGAATCTAAAGAATTTGCCAGTGCGCCTTCCCGTTTAACGGTAGCACTGGGCAAAGATATTGCAGGCACCCCGATCATCGCTGATCTTACCAAAATGCCCCACCTTTTGATTGCCGGCGCTACCGGAGCCGGTAAAAGCGTGTGCATTAATACATTGATAGCCAGCATACTTTTCAAAGCTACACCGGATGAAGTCAAATTCTTAATGATTGACCCTAAAATGGTAGAGTTGGCTACTTATAACGGCATCCCCCATTTGGTAGCCCCGGTGGTAACCAATCCTAAAAAAGCTGCTACTACACTGCGCTGGGCCGTGCGAGAGATGGAAAGGCGCTATGAGTTGTTTGCCAAAGCCGGTGTGCGGGATATTGCCAGGTACAACAATCTGTTTTTAGAGAGGGAACCGGCCCAGGGGCAACAGCCATTGCCTTTAATGGTGGTAATTATTGATGAATTGGCCGACTTAATGATGGTGGCACCGGCCGATGTGGAAGATGCTATTTGCCGCCTGGCTCAAATGGCAAGGGCGGCGGGCATTCACCTGGTGGTGGCTACGCAGCGTCCCTCGGTGGACGTTATTACCGGCTTGATTAAAGCTAACATTCCTTCCCGGATTTCCTTTGCGGTTTCTTCCCAGGTGGATTCCAGAACTATTTTAGATATGGCCGGCGCAGAAAAATTACTGGGCAAAGGAGATATGCTGTTTTTCCCGGTGGGGGCTCCCAAACCTATCCGGGTACAAGGGGCCTATTTGTCAGACCGGGAGGTTGAAGATGTGGTCAATTATTTAAAGAAACAGTCTGACCCGGTATATGATGAGTCGGTGGCCAAGGAAGAGCCGAAAGAACAGGAAGTTCCGGAAGCCGAGGATGAACTTTTGCCGGAAGCAGTCAAAATATTGATTGAGACCGGTCACGCTTCTATCTCTATGTTGCAGCGGCGGCTGCATATTGGTTATGCCAGAGCCGCCCGGTTAATTGATATTATGGAACAAAAAGGTATTGTGGGAGGATATGAAGGAAGTAAGCCCAGGGCTGTTTTAATGACTATGGAGCAATATTTGCAAACCTTTAAAAGTAATAAATAGACGGCGGCAAGCCGGTTAAGCCGCAGTTTGGCAAAAGTTGACCATTGCTTTCGGTCATGCTATACTGACCTTGATATGAGAGGATAAATAACAATTTGGAACGGTGGCAGCAAGGAAGTATAAGTATGACTGATGAGGTAACAATAATTGACGCATTGCAGATGAAAGATGTTTGCTTTGTTGACTTGCGGTCTGAGGGGGAATACGCTGAGGGTTGCATTCCCGGTGCTGTAAATATACCTTTATTTACGAACCAGGAACGTGCCCGCATCGGTACAGTTTACAAAACCGTAGGACCGGAGGCAGCAAAGCGTTTAGGGTTAGAGCTGGCAAGTCCGAAACTGCCTGAATTTTTTAATCAAATCGGTGAACTTGTAAAGGATAAAAAAGTGTTGCTTTACTGCTGGCGCGGTGGCATGCGCAGCAAATACACTACCTCTATATTAAACACCTTAGGATTACCTGTATCCCGTATTCAGGGCGGTTATAAGGCATATCGCCGCTTCGTGCACAGGTATTTGGAACGTGAGAGGATACCGCACAAAGTTATTGTGCTGCATGGACTTACCGGCACAGGAAAAACCTTGCTCTTACATAAGCTTAATCGGCAATTTTTGCCTGTCTTAGATCTGGAGACCATTGCACAACATAGGGGCTCTGCTTTTGGTAAAATCGGTCTGCCCGCGTCTCCTTCGCAAAAGGATTTTGAAGCACAAATTGTTCAAAGATTGATGGCTTCTGAGAAGCAAGGGGTTATTATTACAGAGTGTGAAAGCCGCAGGTTGGGTAAACTAATAGTGCCGCCGGCAGTTTTCAATGCCATGAACGGAGGATACCGGGTTCTTTTATATGCGTCACTCCCTGTACGGGTAAAAAGAATTATTGAGGAGTATACTGACGGTTCGGCAGAAAATATTCAACAATTACAGTACAGTACCGGTTTGTTAAAAAAATCCCTAGGCCTGAAAGTTGTTAACGATTTAAGCCAAAAAATTGCTGCCAAGCGTTTTGACGAAGTGATCTCCTATTTACTTACACATTATTACGATCCGCTGTATAATTATCCGGACGGTCCCAGTCAAGACTACGATCTTTCCGTTAACTGTGATGACCTGGACAGGGCTGCCATTGAATTGGCACAATGGGTGACGACAAGGCCGGAGTACAGAGTACCGGTTGAAAGCGGAGGTGAATCCTATGCCGATCGGGGAAGTTTTGAGGAATGCGAGGATCAGGAAGGGGTATTCATTTGAATACCTGGAAGAAGCCACCAAAATTCGTGCCAAGTATCTGCAAGCGTTGGAAAATGAAAACTTTGCTGTTTTGCCGGGACAGGTATATGCCAAAGCATTTTTAAGAACTTATGCCAGGTTTTTGGAACTGGATGTAGAGCAGGTGATGGCAGAATATAATCAATTAAGCCCGGAAACCGCATTGCACAAAAATGAAACCGAGCAGCCGCCCCCGGAACCTGCAGCTGCCCCAAGCAGCAAGAGATGGCATTATGCGGTAGCGGGTTTTGCTGTTATTGCTTTGCTGGCTTTTAATGCTCTTTACCATATGGGCGACAGCCCGGAACATAACAAGCCGGAACTGCCGAACACCGTGCAGCAGCCTCCGGTTAATCAAACCCTTCCCAGTGCTCCCATTAACAATAACCGGCCGGAAACCGGCCAGTCCAAACCAACTGAGGGAGTGCGAGTGGTGTTGAAAGTGACGGACAGTCAAAGCTGGATGCAGATTGTGGCTGACGGCAAAACTGTTTTTTCCGGCCTGGTCAATCCGGGGGAAACCAAGGATTTTACAGCTGATGAAAAAATATACCTGCATGTGGGTAATGCCGGGGCGGTGGAAGTAAGCGTCAACGGCAAAGACCTGGGGCGACTTGGCGAGCCGGGCAAAGTAAGACGTCAAACCTTTAATGCCGGGGAAGAGCCTCAATTGACACAGGGATAACAACATGCAATACAATAAGGAGCCGCCGGCTCCTTATTCCAGACTGCAGATATAGTTTTGAAACAAAGTGAAGTGGTTTTATGATCCCCTGCCGGCGACTTGTCGAAGCACCGGTAACAGCACTTGATGAGCGAAAGGAGCCGCCGGCTCCTTATTCATCTTTAATAACCCTTTGGCAGTGGGGGCAGGTCAACCGGTTGCCCTGGTAGAAGTTTCCGCAGCAGCTACACCGTACCTGCATTTGGGCGGTAATGTCCTGGGGATTGCCGGTGTGATGCCTGCTTCGGTTTTTAGACCGCCGGAGTGACTGCAGTAAATAAAAGGGTATTACTGCCGCAGGTGCAAAAAAGGTACCAATCGCCCAGCGAAAAGAGGATTCCCAAGGATAACCCTGTTTGCGTGTGTCCCAAAAAATCCATAATGCGCCCAGTAACCCCAGCAGCAGCCAGACAAAATGCATAAAATCACCCTAATAATTACTTTCTCCGACGCTTTTTAAAAACCTGCTTTGCCACTAAAATAATAACCCGACCGAAGTCGGGCAGGATTAAAATTGATCTGTTTGCGGCTCTCTGGTTGTCGGGATTCTTTCAGGAAAAGCCCGGTTTTCCGAGTAATCAACATTACATCTGCAATCTATTGCTTTATAAGCCAGGTAGCCCATGGCAGCCAGTGAAGCAATGTGCACCGCCCAAAAACCAAAATTAGGATATCTCCAGGTGTTGTCTCGCAATAGGGTTCACCTCCAGGTTTTTTTACTATTTTGTCTTTTATATCTCTGTTTTACTCTTGATGTTAAACACAACATGTTGCAAATTATTGCCAAAGTAAATTACTCGGGCCGTAGACCCGAGTAATTTACTTACGCTGCCGAGGTTTTTTTACCATACCAAACACAAACAACAATGCGCCGGTGATAATTAACCAGCGTTCCTGAGGAAAAATCATACTGGCACCGATGAGCAAGAAACCTGCAGCACTTAAAATGAACTTCCAGTTTAGTTTACTTTTCAAAGCGCAACCACCTTGTACTTTTGGCAAAAAGTATATCATACTTCAGCTAACTGGCCAAGGCTAAACAGTATACATTTTACCCTGCTTCTTCTTCAGACAGTGCGGTTGATTCTGCATATTGGAAGGAAAAATTAATTGCTTCAGGCGACAAATAATCCACCACATAACTGGCGATGGTTTCCAAATCAAGAGACCCATTTATGGCCAATTGAATCATTTTTAAGTGCTTTTCTTCCAGCGGAACAGTATAGTTATTGTATTCCAGCACCTGATCAACCAATATGGCCAGCCATTCCAGATCAATAATTTCCTCTAAGGAAAGTCTTTTCACCTTAATCATAGATATTTTCCTCCGGATGTTTTAGTTATCATAGTTAATAGATTAAATTTTGGCAAGTAACAAATATATTAATAAATAAACAAAACCTGTTTGATAATTCAGCTTGCGGTTAATCAACCTTATCCGCAAGTTAAATTATCAAGCAGGTTTATGATAGCCGGATTTTAAAATAAAAATGCAAAAAGGCAAAGCTAACTTTCGTCAATCATAACCTGGGCATCTTGCAGTACCACATAACGGCCGTTGATCTCACGGTAATGGTACAAAGGCTTTGACAGCTTTCTGGCCCACCTGGCGCAATGCTTAGTACCGCCGTTAATCAAGCCGTTGGGGGGAAAGCTACCTACCACGATAATTTTCTCAGACAACTGGGCTTGTGTTTTGTCCCTGGCTACAAAGGTCCACTTAGCAGCAGGCTGTTCGGGAGAAAACTGACTGACGATGCAGCCCCCCCTGCCAACAATGGTTTGCATTAAAAATTGATTTTCAGCCGGGTAGACGGCTGCTTGCAGTCCAAAGGGTACTACAGCAACAGTGATACCGCCGGCATCCAAACAACCCCAGTGGGCGGCCGTATCAATACCGGAAGCCAAGCCGGACAAAACCACGAACCCTTTAGCAGCTGCCTGGCCCGCCAGTTGATAGGCCATGGCACAGTCGCGCCGGTGCTGCAGTAGTTCAACTAAGGAACAACCGGGAGCCGGCGGCCGGGGACCGATAATGGCAACAACTTGCTTTTCAAAGGGGAAATTCCCCAAGTAATTTAAGTTCATTGGAAAAACCCTCCACAAACATTATAACAAAAGGCAAATCGGCAACAAACCATTAATAGCAGGTATAACCTGCACAGAGTGTCGACAAACATTAGCGGTGGTTTGTCTACAGTCTGAGCAGGAATAACCTGCAGTGACTTTGTGAGTACCTGTTCCATGCTAAAATATTCTGAGCTTCTTTTTTGACAACTTTATCCATTATGGTATAATTTTTATTATTGCAAGCACAAGGAGGTTTTGACATGGCCAAGGAAAACAGTTTTGATATTGTAAGCCGCGTTAATTTGCAGGAGGTTGTTAACGCTGTTAATCAGGCTTTAAGAGAAATAGAAAATCGCTTTGATTTCAAGGGCAGCAAAAGCAAAATTATGTTTGACGGCAAAGCAGAGATTACCTTAATTAGTGATGATGACTTTAAACTGCGCAACGTCATAGATATATTAGAGAGCAAATTGGTGAAACGGGGTGTTAATCTCAAGTCACTGCGTTACGGAAAAGTTGAACCGGCGGCCGGTGATACGGTTCGTCAGGTGGTAACCCTGGTACAGGGTATTGATCAGGACATTGCCAAAAAGATTGTTAAAACCATCAAAGACAGTAAAATTAAAGTACAGGTTTCCATTCAGGGTGATCAATTGCGGGTGGCAGGCAAAAACAGGGATGATTTGCAGGCGGCCATTGCTTTGATAAAAGGCATGGAGTTAACTATTCCGGTTGAGTTTACTAATTATCGCACCTTTTAGTTGAACTTTACAGCTTTCTTTAGGTGTTTTATACTATTTAAAAATATTATTTGTTACGAAAGGAAATATTGATGCCCGCCATTGGATTAGTCAGCTTGGGTTGCCCGAAAAATTTAGTGGATTCTGAAGTTATGCTGGGCATGTTGCAAAAGGCCGATTTTCAGATAACTGCCGACCAGGCTGCGGCAGATGTTTTGATCCTGAATACTTGCGGTTTTATTCAAGCGGCCAAAGAAGAGGCCATTAGGTATATATTTGAGCTGGCCCGGTATAAAGAACAGGGACGCTGCCGAGCCTTGATTGTCACCGGTTGCCTGGTTCAGCGCTATCACCGGGAGTTGATGGAGGAGATTCCTGAAATTGATGCGCTGGTAGGACCGGGCCAGATTGGTAATATTGTTGCCATTGTACAGAGTGTGTTAAGTGATCATGCCCCCAAATGTCATGTTAATGAGCCCCTGTACTTATACGACGAGCAAACGCCCAGGTTGTTAAGTACGCCTTCCTATACGGCTTATGTAAAAATAGCGGAGGGCTGCGACAATCGTTGCGCTTATTGTGCCATTCCTGATATCAGGGGCAAGTTTCGCAGCAGGCCCATGGAATCTATTGAAACAGAAATTAGAGAGTTGGTAAGGAAAGGCTGTCAAGAAGTTATTTTGATTGCCCAGGACACCACCAGGTATGGCCTGGACCTGTACGGTGAGTACCGGCTGGCACAATTAATCCGCAGGCTGGGTGCCATCCCGGGGTTAAGTTGGATACGTTTGATGTACTGCTATCCCAACCGTTTTACGGATGAATTAATTCAAGCTATTGCGGATACCCCCAATGTGTGCAAATATATTGACCTGCCGTTGCAGCATGCGGCAGATGATATCCTGCGCGCCATGCGGCGCCCGGTTACCCAACAACAGTCACGCGAACTGGTAAATAAACTGCGGCAAGCGATACCGGATCTTGCGATCAGAACTTCTTTTATTGTAGGTTTTCCCGGCGAAACCGATAAACATTTTCAAGAACTGTTGGACTTTATGGCAGAGATGAAGTTTGATCGGGCCGGCGTTTTTACCTATTCACAGGAAGAAGGAACTCCTGCTGCTGCAATGGCCAACCAGGTTCACGGGCGTCTGAAGCAACAGCGCTATCATCGGGCGATGGCCTTGCAGAGAGAGATTTCGCTGGCGCAGAACAGGAAGCGCCTTGGTCAAATAATGGAAGTACTGGTGGAAGAAACGGTGGATGCAGCCAAAGGAGTATATACCGGTCGTTCTGTTTATGACGCTCCGGAGATTGACGGCACAGTGGAAATTATCAGTCCTAAACCGTTAAATAGCGGCGAAATAGTTAAAGTTAAAATAACCCGGGCACTGGAGTATGATTTGATGGGAGAGTTGGCTCCATGAACCTACCCAATCGGCTAACCTTGGCCAGGATGTTTTTGATTCCTGTTTTTTTAGCAGTAGTTACCCTGAGAATTAAATACGGCGACCTCATTGCCGCCGGGGTGTTTATACTGGCGGCCAGTACAGACGGTTTGGACGGTTATATTGCCAGAAAAAACAAGCAGGTTACAACCCTGGGCAAGTTTATGGACCCTCTGGCAGATAAACTATTGGTTTCTGCTGCCTTGATCGTGTTGGTGGAATTGGGAAAACTGTCAGCCTGGGTGGCCGTGCTGATCATAGGCAGAGAGTTTATGGTGACCGGCCTGCGGGCTATTGCAGCGGCTGACGGGGTAGTGATTGCTGCCAGTAAGTTAGGTAAATGGAAGACGGTTACGCAAATTATTGCCATTGTGGCCATGTTTTTGCATAACGTTACCTTTCAGTTACTTGGTTTTGAGCTGGGCAAAATTGCCATGGCAGTGGCTGTCTTTTTTACCATCTGGTCGGGCGCTGATTATATGTCCAAAGGTTGGCACCTGCTGAAGAAGGGCGAGTATTAAAGGGTCAGTTGCGTTTAAAATGATCGCAACGGATTTTGGAGGTTAACCCGTATCACTTCACTTGTAATGGAAGTGATACGGGTTTTTTATGCAGGCTTTTTCCATTGGTTTCATAAAGAATCGTATATACTGTCGTGCTATAATAGTATAGCATAATATCAATACGAAAGCTGGAAAGGGTGGTGGCTATGCAGTGGCACGGCCTTAAATTGCCGGTTATTTTTTTGGCTTTTGTTTGCGGACTGGTTCTCGCTTTTGGCGGCCAGTGGGCATATCAAAAATATAACTATCAGCAGCCGTTAAATAAGATGCTGGCTGAAAATAACCTGGTAGATGAATATATGATAGAGGAGAGTGCAAACCAAACAGTAGTAAAAGTAAAATTATCAAAAAATGCTAACAACTTGATGACAGCTTATCAGGAAATTAATTATTTAACAAACAAGTTGATGGGTAAAACACCGTATCGTATTGAACTGGTCAGCGCACCCGACGCTTCTTTGGAGCAGGCTTTTGATGAATGTCAGTTTGTTATTTATCAGGCCCAGATAGCAGCTAATTTTCCGGAAGTTGCGTCCCTAGTAACGGCTGCCGCCTCCCGGCAGGGTGCGTCAGGAAAAGTTTTTGTGGATGAAAACTTTATTTATATTCAACTGACAAAACCGGATGGGCATTTTCTGCACAAAGTAATACCCAGACAAATTCCCGCTCAAGTAGTCATATGGCAAGGAGGTGCCGGCATTGTTAAAAGAAATTAGTATCGGCCTGGCAGCTGCACTGCTGGTGTTTGCTGCGGTTGCCGGTTATGATATAACTCCCGTTATTTTTTTGCTGGCCTTTGGTGGTGCTTTGCTTTATTTGACGGGTGCCAAGGGCATGGTAAAATCAGGTTTTGGACAGGCTGCAACACCCGCCAGGCGGCAGGATATTTCTTTCGATGACATCGGCGGACAGGCTGTTGCCATTAAAGAATTAAAAGAAGCGCTTGATTTTATTATAAATCATCAGGCGATACAAAGCCTGGGCATTCGTCCTTTGAAAGGGATTTTAATGACCGGCCCGCCGGGTACCGGTAAAACGCTGATGGCCAGGGCGGCAGCCGGCTATACTGATGCGGTATTTGTTTCTGCCAGCGGATCAGACTTTGTGGAAATGTATGCCGGAGTGGGTGCCCAGCGGGTTCGCAAATTATTTCAAACCGCTAGGGCGACGGCCGTTAAACAAAAGAAAAAAAATGCCATAATCTTTATTGATGAAATTGAGGTGCTGGCTGCCAAACGGGGTCAGCATGCCGGGCATATGGAATACGATCAGACCTTGAATGCACTGCTGGTGGAGATGGACGGCATAAAAGCAGATGATAATGTGCGCCTTTTAATTATGGCAGCCACTAACCGGGTGGATATGATGGATCCGGCCTTGCTGCGCCCGGGACGATTTGACCGGCAGGTGAAAGTTGACTTGCCGGATAAAGCGGGACGTTTGGAGATTTTAAAACTGCACACCCGTAATAAACCATTGGCGGATGATGTCGACCTCTCGCGGATCGCTAAAGAAACCTTTGGTTTTTCGGGCGCCCATCTGGAGAGCCTGGCCAACGAAGCAGCCATACTGGCTATGCGGGAAGGGTTAAAGGAAATACATTATCGTCATTTCCACGAAGCGGTGGACAAAGTAATAATGGGCGAGAAACTGGACCGTCAACCCAACCCCGATGAATTGAAAAGGGTAGCCGTCCATGAGATCGGTCATGCTTTTATCAGTGAATGGGTGCGTCCGGGTTCGGTGTCCACGCTTACCGTAACTCCCCGTGGCGGTGCACTGGGCTATATGCGGCAAAACCCGGAAGACGATACTTATTTATATACCAAGGATTACCTGGAAAACCAAATTGCCATTATGCTGGCAGGTGCGGTGGCGGAGGAAATTGTGTACGGCAACCGCAGTACAGGTGCAGCCAACGATTATGAAAAAGCCTTACAGACAGCAGATACCATGATTAAAGCAGGCATGTCTAAGCTGGGTGTGGTAAGTCTGGAAAGCCTGCCCGGGGAACTGAAGCATCAAGTTGTTTCAGAAATAATTAACGGGCAGGAACAACGGGTTTATCGGGTTATGCAACAGCATCAGGATTTTTTGCAGGCTACCGTGCAAGTTTTATTGGAGCAAGAAAAGATTTCAGGAGAAGAATTCAGGGCTTTAATTCCTCCTCTTGCTGCATAAAATGATAAAAAATGGAAACAATAAAGAGACCGAAAATGGTCTCTTTTGTTCATTTCTCTTAAATTGCGCTTTTCTCTAATATTTGTGAAGGGAAAACTGCAGTACCGGCGAATTACTACTAATGATCAAGCAGGAAAAAGGTGATATGGTTGCAATCAGAAATAATTTTTACCGGTACAGAATTACTGGTGGGTGAAGTATTGAATTCCCATGCCCAGTATTTAGGCCGGCGCTTAACTGAAATGGGAATCGAAGTTATACAGCACACGACAGTAGGGGATTACTGGGGGCGTATGGGGTTAGTACTGCTGCAAGCTCTGGAGCGGTCTGACCTGATTTTTATTACCGGTGGGCTGGGTCCCACCATTGATGACTTAACCAAAGAAACCGTGGCAGAAGTTTTAGAGCTTGATATGAAGCTGGATGAGGCATCTCTCAGGGCTATTAAGGATTATTTTGCCCAAAGAGGCATGGAGATGCCCACTAACAACATTAAACAGGCCTATTTCCCGGAAGGTGCCAAAATTTTGCCCAACACCAGAGGCACTGCACCGGGAGCAATTGTGGAGGTTGATAAAAAGGCCATCATTATCTTGCCCGGACCTCCCTGGGAACTGGAAACCATGTTTGAAAGTTATGTGGTGCCTTACTTGAACAGTTTGCCTCACCGGGGAACCTTATGCACTTCTAAGTCTTTTCGACTGACTGGTATCGGGGAAAGCTCTGTGCAAGAATTAATCGAAGACTTATGCGGCAAGGGCAATCCGGAAATTGCCTTTTTAGTGCAGCCTGGCGTGGTGGAAGTGCGCATTACCGGACAGGGATCAACCCTGGACGAAGCCGCCGGCTTGGTACAAGAATTGTCAGATCAAGTACGACGCCGGTTATTTCAATATATTTTTGCTGAAGATGATGAAAAAATTGAGCAGGTGGTGGGTCAGCTGCTCATGGATGCCGGCATGACGATTGCGGTGGCTGAATCATGCACCGGCGGCTTAATTGAAGCGAAACTGTCAGACATTCCCGGTGCCTCGCGCTATCTGGTGGGCGGGGTTGTTGCCTACAACAGCCGCATCAAAGAAAAAATTCTAGGTGTTCCCGCTGAAATTTTGCAGCAGTTTGGTCAGGTGAGCCGGCAAACAGCCATTGCCATGTCTGAAGGGGTGCGGCGGGAATTAGGCAGCAGTCTGGGCTTGGCTGTTACCGGGGTGGCCGGTCCTACTTCCTCTGAGGGGAAACCGGTGGGTCTGGTTTATATCGCTTTGTCATCACCGACGGGAATTTGCTTCCGGGAATACCGTTTTCCCGGCGAGCGAAAGGCCATCCGCAACGGAACGGTCAATGCCGCTCTGAAAATGGCCAAGCATTTTTTGCAAGGTAAGTAACTAAGAAAGAAAGAAGGACATAAATGAACCAAAGAAAAGAAACAAAATTATTCGGTGAACTGGTTATTAATAAGAAGATTGTGGACGGGCTTGTTGAAATGGGGTTTGAAGAGCCCACACCCATACAGCAGCTGGCAATTCCTCATGTTTTAGCGGGCCATGATGTGATTGGTCAGGCACAAACGGGTACCGGCAAAACGGCTGCCTTCAGTATACCTTTATTGGAACAAATAGATTTTCGCAAAAAAGTTTTACAATCCCTGATCATTACCCCTACCAGGGAATTAGCCATTCAAGTGGCGGAGGAAATCAGCAAAATCGGTCGTTTTTGCCGTGTCAAAGTGCTGCCGATCTATGGCGGGCAATCCATTGAACGACAGATCCGCTCGCTGCGGCAGGGTGTGCAAGTTGTGGTAGGGACACCGGGCCGCCTGCTGGATCACCTCCGGCGCCATACCTTAAAGACTGACCAGGTGCGCCTGGTGGTACTGGACGAAGCGGATGAAATGCTGGATATGGGATTCATTGAAGATATAGAAGAGATATTAAAACACATTCCGGCTGAGCGTCAGACGCTGTTGTTCTCAGCTACCATGCCCGCTGAAATTGTTCGCTTGGCCCAGCAATATATGAAAAATCCCCAATACGTTACGGTGAGCAAAAGCACCCTGACGGCCCCGCAAATTGACCAGGTCTACTATGAAGTGCCGGAAAAACATAAATTAGAAGCTCTGTGCCGTCTGTTGGACACCACGGATATTGCCCAGGGGATTGTTTTCTGCCGTACAAAGCGGGGCGTGGATGAGCTGGTGGCGGGTTTGCAGGCCAGGGGTTATACAGCTGCGGCCCTGCATGGTGATCTCAGCCAGCAACAAAGAAACAATGTTATGAGGCAGTTCCGGTCAGGCGAAGTGGAATTGTTGGTGGCCACTGACGTTGCTGCCAGGGGCTTGGACATTGAGGGAGTATCTCATGTGATTAACTATGACATTCCGCAGGATCCGGAATTTTATGTGCACCGGATTGGCCGTACCGGCAGAGCGGGCAGATCAGGGGTGGCTATTACCATTATTAATCCCCGGGAGTACCGGCAGTTACGCCTGATTGAAAATATCACCAAGACCAGAATCAAACGGGAGCGCTTGCCCAGTGTGGCTGATGTGGCGGAACGCCAAAAAGAAGGTATCAAAGAACGCCTGTTGCGCCTGATGGAAGAGGGTAAGCTGGGTTATTATCGTTCTATTGTTGACAGCTTGATCGATGAGTATGATCCTATGGATATTGCAGCAGCGGCTCTTAAACTGTCCCTTGACCTGGAACCGGCTGCGGAAGAAGTAAGCCTTGAAACCGCCAGTTTTGGCAATACCGGTGCTAAACCGGGCATGGTAAGATTATTTCTTACCCTGGGTCGTAAAGAAAAAACTTCCCCGTCGGAAATTATCAAACTGATTTCCGAGGAGTCCGGCGTGCCAGGGGAGCAAATCGGCAGCATTAATATTTATGAAAACTTTAGTTTTGTAGAGGTACCTGAGGAATGGGCCAACTGTGTCATCAGCTGCCTGCACAAGCAGCAATTTAAAGGCAAACGACTGTTTGTAGAGCCTGCCAAGGCCAGAAGGTAGCGCACTGTTTATTTTCAGGGTTCAGTGTTCGTACATATTTCGAACCTGAACTCTTGCTTTTTTATTGACTGGTTTGCAGTTAACACCTTATAATGGAAAAAAGCGAACATATGTTTAGAATGGTTTGGGAAGGAGTTTTTTTATGTCCGATAAACAAAAAGCCCTTGAACTGGCCTTGGCTCATATTGAAAAACACTTTGGCAAAGGATCTATCATGAAGCTGGGGGACGCCACTAAGCTCAATGTAGAAGCCATTTCCACCGGGGCCTTATCTCTGGACATCGCCCTGGGAGTGGGGGGCTTGCCCCGGGGCCGCGTGGTGGAAATCTATGGCCCGGAATCTTCCGGTAAAACCACCGTAGCACTGCATGTAATTGCTGAGGCCCAGAGGAATAACGGCATGGCGGCTTTTATTGACGCTGAACATGCTCTGGATCCGGTTTATGCCCGGCGCCTGGGTGTTGACATTGAGAACTTGTTGGTTTCCCAACCGGATACCGGCGAACAAGCCCTGGAAATTTGCGAAGCACTGGTTCGCAGCGGCGCCATTGATGTGGTGGTGGTGGACTCGGTGGCAGCCCTGGTGCCCCGAGCTGAAATTGAAGGAGAAATGGGAGATGCCCATGTAGGATTGCAGGCCAGGTTAATGTCCCAGGCCTTAAGAAAGCTGACAGGAATTGTAAGCAAATCGAAAACCACCGTTATTTTTATTAACCAGATTCGGGAGAAGGTAGGCATTGTTTACGGTTCGCCGGAAGTAACCACCGGGGGCAGGGCTTTAAAGTTTTATGCTTCGGTTCGTATGGAAGTTCGCAAACATGAAAACATCAAACAAGGCACAGATATTATTGGCAGCCGCACCAGAGTGAAAATAGTGAAAAACAAGGTAGCTCCGCCCTTTAAACAGGCAGAATTTGACATTATGTACGGTACCGGCATTTCCAAAGAAGGCAGCCTGCTGGATGTAGCCACTGACTTAAAAATTATCAGCAAGAGCGGTGCCTGGTATTCTTACGGTGACGAGCGATTGGGTCAGGGCAGGGAAAATGTTAAAGAACTGTTAAAGGAAAGACCGGAACTGGCGCAGGAAATTGAACGTAAAGTACGGGAAAAATTAGCCATGGGTGGTGCTGAGTTGCCTACCGTCAACGGGCCGACGGATGACTTGACTGAGGAAGATATGGGTTAGGTTTATTACCCCGGGTTGCCAGGGGGTAGCAGACAAACTTGACAGTGATAATAAAAAGATGTACAATTATCGTTGGGAGAAAATAGAATTTGATATCTGGCAACAGTTTATATATATATAAAATCCAATATCCTTAAGGCACAATCCTTGTTCTGTTAGGGTTTTTGGCGTTGTTGTTGTGTTCCAATATCCTAAGATGGTTTTTTGCCCGTGATATGGACATTTCCAGATATCTGTTCTTTTTCTACCGAGTGTTACTCGGTTTTTTTATTGCTTAAGTTTGTATTAAAACTTTGATAATTAATAGGCAGGGAGGTGAAAACTATGGAGCCGATGCAAATGATTTTAGTAATGTTGGTTACTGCTTTAGGCAGCCTGGCAGCGGGGTACTTTATTCGGAAAAATATTGCCGAAGGGAAAATTGCCTCGGCTGAAGTACAGGCAAAAAAGATTTTAGAAGAAGCTGAAAAGGATGCTGAAGGCAAAAAGCGTGAAGCCATAGTTATGGCTAAAGAAGAAGTTCTCAAGCTGCGCAACGAAATGGAAAAAGAGATTCGCGACCGCAGAAATGAGTTGCAGCGATTGGAAAGAAGGCTTCTTCAGAAAGAAGAAACCTTGGACCGTAAAATGGATTCTATTGAAAAGAAAGAAGAATCCCTTAGTCGGAAAGAGGTTGAAATTGAGAACAGTAAAGCTGAACTCAATCATATTTTGCAACGCCAAATGGCTGAACTGGAGAGGATTTCCGGGCTTTCTTCAGAAGAAGCACGTCAAATTTTGCTGAATGATATTGAAAAAGATCTTCAACACGATATGGCTCTTATGATTAAAGAATACGAAAACAGAGCCAAAGAGGAGGCTGAAAAACGAGCTCGCGATATTATATCTTCAGCCATTCAAAGGTGTGCGGCTGATCATGTAGCAGAAGCTACGGTGGCTGTCATTCCTTTGCCTAACGACGAAATGAAAGGTCGCATTATCGGCAGAGAAGGTCGCAATATCAGAGCCTTTGAAACCTTAACCGGTATCGACTTAATCATTGATGATACACCTGAGGCTGTTATTTTGTCCGGGTTTGATCCCATTCGCAGGGAAGTGGCCCGCTTAGCGCTGGAAAGGTTGATTTCCGACGGGCGTATACACCCGGCCAGAATTGAAGAAATGGTCGAAAAGGCCCAGAAAGAAGTGGAAGTACAAATTCGGGAAGCCGGAGAACAAGCAACCTTTGAAACAGGTGTACACGGACTGCATCCCGAGTTGGTAAAACTTCTGGGAAGATTAAAGTTCCGTACCAGTTATGGACAAAATGTTTTAAAGCACTCCGTTGAGGTTTGCCACCTGGCCGGTCTGATGGCGGCCGAGCTGGGAATAGATGTGAAACTGGCCAAGCGTGCAGGTTTGCTGCACGACATTGGCAAAGCAGTGGATCATGAGGTAGAAGGGCCTCACGTGGCTATTGGTGTAAATTTATGTCAAAAGTATAAGGAAAGTCCGGAAGTCATTCACGCCATTGCAGCCCACCACGGCGATGAAGAACCTAAAACTATTGAAGCTGTACTGGTACAAGCTGCCGATGCTATATCTGCCGCCCGTCCCGGAGCCAGAAGGGAAACCCTGGAATCATATATAAAACGACTGCAAAAGCTGGAAGAAATAGCCGGGGAATTTGACGGTGTGGATAAGTCCTTTGCCATTCAAGCGGGGCGAGAAATTCGCATCATGGTTAAGCCGGAAAAGATAGACGATCTGGCAGCCGTTCGTCTGGTAAGGGATATTGCCAAGAAGATTGAAAATGAACTGGATTATCCCGGGCAAATTAAAGTAGTTATTATAAGGGAAACCAGACATGTAGAATATGCTAAATAGTGATCTGCAATAAAAACGGCCCTGCTGGGTCGTTTTTATTGTAAAGCCACTTACTGCCAAAACTGGCACAAAGTTTTTTCGACAAAAAATAATAACCGGCAGGAATGTTATCTTGATCAAAGAATTATTACTATTTGGATTGAACAAACAGGTGGTGAATTTTTTTGGATTTTCGTTATAAAGGAAAGGAAGATTTAACTAACAGTGTTAGCTTGTTAATTTCCATCCTGATCAGGTATCCCGAAGTGGCCAGAATTAATTTTGACCCGGAGCATAACCTGTTAAAATTTACATTTATGTATGCCGGGGTATTGCAGGAAAATGAAATTGTTCAGTTAAAGGAAAAGATAATCAGCAGCATTGAGGTTTTTCATGTGCTGGAAGGTAAGTCGCCGCGGGTTGTTCAGCTGGCTTATGAAATATCAGATGCCCTTACCATGATTGAAATTGAGAGAGATGTGGACACACTGGTACAGGGGGAAATCACCCTCATGGTGGACCTGTTCCGCGGTTATGTTCAGGAGAGTCTGGTAACCGAAGAAAGTGACCGACCAAACGATGAAGACTTGCTTGTTCAAGAAGAACTGATTGAACATATGTTGGAAAGTATTAAGAGAAAATCAGAAACGAAAAGACTATATGCCTTCAGAGAAGAAGGACGTGTACTGGTTTTTAATAAGTAGGGAGGCTTCCGGATAAATTGCGTGTGTTAATGATTGGAGACATCGTAGGACGGCCGGGCAGAAAGGCTGTGTTGGATAATTTAAGTTTTATACGACAGGAACAAAACATAGATTTTGTCATTGCCAACGGGGAAAATGCCGCCGGCGGACATGGCATTACAAAGGACATCGCCAGGCAGTTATATGCCGCCGGAGTAGATGTTTTCACCATGGGAAATCATGTTTGGAATAAAAAAGAAATTATTACTTATATTGACAAAGAAAAAAGGCTCCTGCGACCGGCCAATTATCCTCCTGGTACGCCGGGAGCAGGTTTTAATATTTTTGAAAGCCAAACAGGTCATGCCATTGCCGTTATTAATATTTCAGGCAGAATATATATGCAGGAACTGGACTGTCCTTTCCGTACGGTGGACAATATTCTTAAACAACTTGAAGATAAAGTCAAATTAATCTTTGTAGATTTCCATGCGGAAGCTACCTCAGAAAAAGTGGCTATGGGCTGGTACCTGGACGGACGTGTGACGGCCGTCTGCGGTACCCATACCCATGTCCAGACTGCGGACGAGCGAATTTTGCCTAAAGGCAGCGCATACATTACTGATATTGGCATGACCGGCCCCAGAGATTCAGTTATCGGTGTAAGTACCAACCTGGTTATTGACAAGTTTATTACACAAATGCCCCGGCGCTTTGAGGTGGCAGACAGCGCATATCAGTTTAATGCTGTGGTTATTGATGTTGATCCAAACACAGGCACAGCCCTAAAAATAGAACGCATATTTGAATTAGAGTAAATTTTAGGCATACCCTCCCCATAAAATTTATAAATTTCTTACAATAGGAGGAATTTTTAGGAGTCTGCAGAATAAAATCAATACAGGGATGAGAGCAATCGCCAAACAAACTAAGGAGGGTATCAGCATGGAAGTGTTAAAAGTTTCAGCAAAGTCCAATCCAAATTCTGTAGCCGGGGCGCTGGCCGGTGTCCTGAGGGAGCGCGGTTGCGCGGAAATGCAGGCCATTGGAGCCGGTGCATTAAACCAGGCGGTAAAAGCTATTGCAATTGCCAGAGGTTTTGTGGCCCCCAGTGGAGTTGACTTAATTTGTATCCCTGCCTTTACTGATGTAATTATTGACGGAGATGAAAGAACTGCCATTAAGCTAATTGTAGAACCCAGATAAATCTTCACCAGTCAATTGGTACAACCTGTTTGCCGGCGGCAAACAGGTTTCTTGCTTATTTTGTATACAGTGAAAGGTGGGCTGCCCTTTGCCGGTGGTGGATGCACATTGCGATACTTTGACTGTGCTGGCCCAGCAAAACAGGAGCTTGGGAAGGTTGTCCGCACAGGGCCATCTGGACCTGCCTCGCTTACGCAAGGGAGGTGTGGATGTCCAATTTTTTGCAATCTTTGTGGGGCCGGACAATCTTACTGATCCGGTTGATTATACAAATGAATTGATTAATCTGTTTCAAAAAGAAATTAAATTTAATCATGACTTAATCGAACATGTTACTTGTTATGCAGATATAGAAAATGCCATGCAGAAAAATAAGATAGCAGCGGTGCTTACCATAGAAGGCGGGGAAGCCCTTAACGGCCGGGTTAAACAACTTGATCTTTATTATCGCCTGGGCGTCAGGGGGTTAACTTTAACCTGGAACGGCCGTAACGAGCTGGCAGACGGCGTTGGTATGGGGGCAGCAGCCACCGGGCTAACTCAATTGGGCCGGCAGGTAGTGCAGCGGATGGCTCAACTGGGAATGATTATTGATGTATCTCACCTGGCTGAGCCAGGCTTTTGGGATGTTTTGGCGGAAGTTAAGATTCCTGTGGCGGCAACTCATTCCAACTGTCGTCAGCTTTGTGATCATCCTCGTAATCTTACAGACCGGCAAATTAAAGCTATTGCCGATCGGGGAGGTGTTATCGGGGTTACTTATGTGCCGCAATTTATTGATAGCCGGCAGCCGTCCTTGCACAAACTTTTAGATCATATTGATCATCTGTATAAAGTCGGCGGCATCTCCAGCATTGGACTGGGCTCTGATTTTGACGGCATTGTTACTACCGCGGCAGGGTTGCACGATGCCGGCGTGGCGGTTCCCAATCTAGTCAGGGGTTTGTCAGCAAGAGGCTATCATACAGGTGATATTGAAAAAATACTTGGCAATAACTGGCTGCGTCTGTTTAAAGAAGTTTGCGGTTAATTGTTTTTCCTTAGAGGAAATTTGCATCCTAACTAGAAACAATTATAGAATGGGTTAGCTTCCGACATGGGAATACTGGGAATAAAAAAGTGGTGATTATTTTGTGTGTTGATTTACATATTCACACCACTGCTTCAGACGGTTCGGATACTCCCGGCGAAGTGGTAGAAAAGGCTGTCAGGTTAGGTCTCCGGGCCATTGCCCTGGCTGATCACGATTCCCTGGCCGGTGTTCGGGCAGCACAACAGGCGGCTGCTGATTTTAATTTAGAAGTTTTATCCGGGGTAGAAGTCAATACCTATTTTGAAGGGCAAGAAATCCATGTCCTGGGCTATTTAATTGATCCCCAAAACGATGAATTTATTAGCAAGCTGGCGGAATTTAGGGGTGAACGATTAACCAGGGCCAGGAAAATGGTGAAAAAGTTAAAACAATTAGGTATAAATATTGATTTTGACCGAGTGAAAGAATTGTCTGAGGGGGGCTCAGTGGGTCGGCCACATATAGCCCGGGCGATGCTGGAAAAAGGATATGTTGCTTCTCTGCAGGAGGCTTTTAACAATTACCTGGGAGCCGGTAAACCGGCCTTTATCCCAAGGGAAAAACTGTCACCTGCCGAGGCCATTCAATTAATCATCCGGGCAGGCGGGGTGCCGGTGTTGGCTCATCCCGGGCTGGTCAAACTGGACCCTTATTTACCCGATCTAATGGAAGCCGGCCTTAAGGGATTGGAAGTATGGCACTGCAAACACAATCCTTTAATGGTAGAGCATTATTACCGTCTGACCCAAAAATTAGGTTTGATTGCCACCGGAGGTTCGGACTATCACGGTGCCGTGCATGACACTTGCAACGTGCTTGGGGCTGCTGTGGCACCCTACCGGACGGTACAATTATTAAAAGCAGCAGCCGGGAAAAATTAGTCCCGTGCTTTCAACAGTAAGACAGGATGGAGTTGAGCAACAATGAAGCTGGCACGCCGGATGGACGCTTTGGCGCCCGGTATTTTTGCGGAACTGGCCAGAGCTAAGGCTAAGAAAGAAGCTACCGGAATTAAAGTTATTGATTTAAGCGTAGGCAGTCCCGATTTACCTCCTGCCCGCCATATTGTTGAGGCGTTGCGTAAGGGAGTGGAAAATCCCCGCAATTATGCCTATCCGATAAGCGGCAAAAGAGAACTGCATCAGGCCCTGGCCGGTTGGTACAAGCAGCGGTTTAACGTAGAGCTGGACCCGGCCACCGAGGTACTGACTTTAATGGGTTCGCAAGACGGTCTGGCCCATCTGGCCCTGGCCTTAATTAATCCGGGCGATGTTGCTTTAGTGCCGGATCCTGGGTACCCCATCTATGCAGCCTCTATTTTACTGGCGGAGGGTGAATTATATCCCATGCCTTTATTGGCCAAGAACCGGTTTCTGCCGGATTTAACCGAGATTCCACCCTCAGTGGCCGGACGGGCCCGCATGATGACGCTTAATTACCCCAATAATCCGGTGGCTGCCTGTGCCGATGCCGATTTCTTTCGAGAAGTTGTGGCTTTTGCCAAAGCCTACGACATAGTGGTATGTCATGATGTGGCCTATGCCGAGCTGGCTTATGACGGTTATAAGCCGATGAGCTTTTTGGAAGTGCCGGGCGCCAAAGAGGTAGGTATAGAATTTTACTCTTTATCCAAAACCTATAATATGGCCGGTTGCCGGATTGGTTTTGCGGTGGGCAATGCGGATGTTTTGCGGGCCCTTGAGCGCATTAAGTCAAATATTGATTACGGTGTTTTTGCAGCGGTGCAGGAAGCCGGTATTGCTGCCTTAACCGGCGACCAAACATGCGTCCGTGAAACTGCGGCTGTTTATCAAAGAAGACGTGATATAATTGTTGAGGGGCTGGCTAAACTGGGCTGGCAGGTGACGAAACCGCAGGCTTCCATGTTTATCTGGGCACCCCTTCCCAAAGGATACCGCTCCTCCCGGGATTTCTGTTTGGAATTTTTAGAAGCCACCGGGGTATTAGTGGTGCCCGGGGTTGCTTTTGGTGCTCAGGGGGAAGGTTATGTGCGCATTGCCCTGGTGCAAAAGGAGGCAGATTTGCGGGAGGCAATCCAGCGAATTGCTTCATTATTCCGGTTTAATCAGTAAAATGTCTACAACACCACCACCAAGCATATACTACGGTAAGAGCCTTTGCAAGGGGTGGTGTGGTTTTGAACAGCAGTGCGGATCTTCAGTATCTGCAAAAAAGGATTCAGGAACTGGAAGAAAAAGTTGAACAATTGAGGCTTAGCCGACGAGTGCTAATGAACCTTATAGAAAAGATTGAAAAGGATAAATCTATGTTTGTCAGCCGGTTGGAAAAGGAAAACCGTAAACTCCATAAAGAAAATTACCGTTACGCACAAAATTTATTAAAACAAAATCGCCGCATAGTTGAACTGCAAAACCGCTTGGAGAATTTGCAAACAGAGATGGAAATGTAGAGTAACCATCACCTACAGGAAATAATTGAAAGGCTG
>NZ_CAOS01000015.1:0-49863 GCF_000315365.1 Desulforamulus hydrothermalis Lam5 = DSM 18033 | reverse complement strand
AATTTTCTGACACTGCTTAATTTAAAGCATCTGCTTGGCGCAGCAGCGTTAACTCCGGCGGGTCTCCGGCTTGCTCCGGCCGGTGGTGGTTGGCTATAAGGTAAATTACGGCCGGCGGCAGGCCGGCTTGCTCGGCCCTCCGGGCACCTGCCAGACAATGGTTGGCATGAGCCGCAGCTGCCCGGTAAAAACGCCCCTGCCCCAACTTACCCTGCAGGATATATTGATACAGTGCGGGGGCCAATGTGCTTAATATGACAATAAGAACCCGGTCCCTTGTTTTGATGAGACGGGCTGGTTTGCCCAGGTCGTGCAGTAGGGCTGATTTAAGCAAAATATTTTGGTTAACCTCAAGGGTTTGACAGTTTTTTAATAAATTAAGGCAGGTGCGGGCTACTCTGATACAGTGAGTTTGGGTTGGCCGGTCCATGGCCCAAAACAGCGATTGTTCCCGGGCATCTAAATATTTTTTAATAAACGCAGTTTCTTCAGGGCCCACTTGACTGAAAAGAGCGTGCCAGAATTGTTTAAGGCGATTTAAAAGCAACAATTTTTCCTCCCTTGCAGCCGGGCTGTGCCATAAGCAGGATAATAAGGGGTAAGGGCAGAAATGTAATAGCATTAATATAACACATTTAGCAAGACAAAGAAATTTATACCTGGTAGGAGTAAGGAAGGTTGTTATGAAATCATGTCAGCAAGGCAAACTATTTTTGGTTTTAGGCGGCAGTCGCAGCGGCAAAAGCCGGTTTGCTGAAAATCTGGCTCAACAGCTGGGAGAAAAAGTTCTTTATCTTGCCACCGCCACTGTATATGATGAGGAAATGGCCCGGCGGGTGCAGTTGCACCGCACCGGACGACCGGCTGTTTGGGATACGGTGGAAGAACCGTTGCAGGTTATTGAAGTTATACAAAAACAAGCCAAGCGGTATCATGTTATACTGCTGGATTGCCTTACTCTCTGGCTGACCAATTTACTTTTAAATGACAACAGCCCTTTCCACGGCAGAACGGCGCCGGAGCAAGAAAAATATATATTAAATAAAGTGACGCAATTGGCTGCAGTCTGCCGGAATTGTGGTTCCTCTGTACTGGTGGTGAGCAATGAAGTAGGGCTGGGCATAGTGCCTGATACCCCTCTGGGACGCACTTTCCGGGATATCGCCGGGTCAGCCAACCAGGTGATAGCACATTTGGCCGATGAGGTTTACTTTGTGGCGGCCGGCTTGCCCATTGCCTTAAAATCTCTGGCAGGATCTAATAGTTTATGAAAGGGTTGATAGCGTTGAGAACCAGGCTATACCTGGTGCGCCATGGCGAGACAGCCTGGAATGCCGGGGGCAAATTTCAAGGTCATTCTGATATACCACTGTCCCAACGCGGCAGAGAACAGGCCAAAGCCTTGGCGGATCGTCTCAGCAAGCAGAAAATAGATGCTTTTTACAGCAGTGATTTGTCCCGGGCCCGAGAAACCGCCGTGATCCTGGCAGAACCACATCAAGGGACGGTTTACAGCTTGCCTGCTTTACGTGAAATCAATTTTGGCCGCTGGGAAGGTCTTACCTTTAAGGAAATTGCAGAAACATACGGCGAACTAAGTGCCCGTTGGTGGGCCAGCCCGTTAACTATAACGATTCCCGACGGGGAGAGTTTGCAGCAGGTGGTGGATCGCTGCAGCAAAGCAGTGACTGAGTTAGTTATGCGCCATGCGGGAGAAACCGTATTACTGGCCACGCACGGCGGTGTGATCCGGGTAATAGTGGGATTAGCCCTTGGCCTGGACTTAAATTGCTTTTGGCAGTTACGGATGGACAATTTATCACTGACAGTTCTTGCATATGACGGTCCGGAAAAAGCAGTGCTGGAATTGTATAATGATACCTGTCATTTACATGAAAAATAGTGTGCTGGGCTGCAACTCTTTCTTGGATAATCTGTATCACCCTGTGAAAGACTAGGCATAACAAGTCAGCAGGGAGGAAGTTAACATGGAAGAGTTTATTCGGTCCAGAGTACCATGGAGTACAGAACCCAGTCTGCAAACCAAGGCCAGTGAAGTAGGGGTAGATTTTGATGCCCTCATTGAAGGTATCAAAAATAATCGCTCGGATGAAGAAATGGCTAAGGAGTTTGGCGTGACGCCAAAATGTATTGGTTACTTAAAAGAGCATTTTTGGACCCATGGCATTGGCTCCATCATGGGTCAGGATTAAAGCGCCTAAAGATAAAAGACTCAGTTCCTGTTAGTTAACGGGAGGAGTCTTGTTTTTTTCCGGAGGGTACTGCTTAATCAGTTGCTTAAGCATGTCAAATTGTATACAAAAAAACATTTTTAACAATGATTTTCTGGCAACCTGAACATACCTGTGCTATAATAAACAATTATATTTTTAAGCCAGGTCCTACCAAAAAAGAAGGGAGAGATAGAGTTGTATCCGGAGAAATTTGCTAAGATGGGACTGACATTTGATGATGTATTATTGATCCCGGGAGCATCAGAAGTATTGCCCAGGGACGTTGATACCTCTACCTACCTTACCAATGATATTAAACTTAACATACCAATCATGAGTGCAGGCATGGACACGGTTACCGAATCACGCATGGCTATAGCCATTGCTCGGGAAGGCGGTATTGGCGTTATCCATAAAAATATGTCTATTGCCCGCCAGGCCATGGAGGTTGACAGGGTAAAACGTTCGGAACACGGGGTTATCACAGATCCTATTTTTCTTTCACCCGAAAGCCCCATCCGAGAAGCTTATGAAATCATGGAGAGATATCATATTTCGGGTGTACCCATTACGGTGGCTGGCAAACTGGTGGGCATTTTAACCAACCGGGACTTGCGTTTTGAAACCAATGACAGCCGGCCGTGCGGTGACGTCATGACCAAAGACAATTTAATCACAGCACCCGTAGGCACTACCCTGGAAGAAGCCAAACAGATTCTGATGAAACACAAGGTGGAGAAACTGCCTATTGTGGACGAGCATAATAATTTGCGTGGCCTTATCACCATTAAAGACATTAAAAAGGCCAAAGAGTACCCCAATTCTGCCAAGGATCATCGGGGCCGTCTGCGGGTTGCGGCAGCGGTAGGCGTGGCCTCTGACACCATGGAACGGGTACAGGCCCTGGTGCAAGCCAAGGTTGATGTCATCGTGGTGGATACCGCTCACGGCCATTCTCACATGGTGGTGCAGACCGTTAAAAATATTCGCGCTGCCTACCCCGAATTAAACATCATTGCCGGCAATGTAGCAACAGCGGAAGCTACCAGGGATTTGATTGCGGCCGGCGCCAATGCCGTCAAAGTAGGCATTGGGCCGGGTTCCATTTGCACTACCAGGGTGGTGGCCGGTGTCGGGGTACCTCAAATCACTGCTGTATATGATTGTGCACAGGAAGCAGCCAAGCACGGCGTACCGGTGATAGCTGACGGTGGTATAAAATATTCCGGTGATATTGTTAAGGCCATCGCCGCCGGGGCCAGTGTAGTTATGCTGGGCAGTATCCTGGCCGGTACCGAAGAAAGCCCGGGAGAAAAAGAAATTTACCAGGGTCGCAGTTATAAAGTATATCGCGGCATGGGTTCTCTGGGTGCTATGAAGCAAGGCAGCGGTGACCGCTACTTCCAGGAGCAAGCCAAGAAAATGGTACCTGAAGGGGTAGAAGGAAGGGTGCCTTATAAAGGTTCTTTATCCGATACCATTTTCCAACTGGTAGGCGGTTTGAAGGCAGGTATGGGTTACACCGGTTGCCGTACCATTGAAGAGCTAAAAACAAAGGCCAAGTTTGTTCGCATTACACCGGCAGGCTTAAAGGAAAGCCACCCACACGGTGTAAATATAACCAAGGAAGCTCCCAACTACAGTTTGTAAAATAGCAGCATAACCGGCAATAAGAAACCCGTACCACCGGAATGGTACGGGTTTCTTGGCTGATAGAATTAAAACAAAATTGTGGTCAGTTCATTTTATAAACTGCGATTTAGAAAAGTTAGCTCTTCAAACCGTTGAATGGCCTCTTTGGGAATCTTTTTACCAAAGCGTACCATCATAACATTGGCGGGATGCTCGGTAATATCAGGATCGTCGGTGGCCCTTTTGACTAACCCCACAGCAGAGAAAAGCCTGGTTAACATTTTTTGATAGTTCATCATGGTTAAGCCACTGTTCTTCAAATCCCAGTGCCAGCAAAATTCAATGGTAATTATAATATGATTTTCAACAAAGTCATGGGAGAAGGCCTCTGTTAGCAGGTAATGGGCTATTCTGTCGTTTCTCCATTCCGGACTGACCTCTACAGCGCCCAATTCAAGAATGTAAGGATGCTTGCTCCAGCGGCTGTATTCATCAGGTGCATGGAAGGTTACATAACCAATAATTTTATCCTGGTGCCTGGCGATAAAAACCTTACCTTCCGGAAGGTTAGAAATCAACATTAATGCTTCCTGTTGACGGGCGGGGGGGCGAAAATTCTTGAGACCGCTGTCCATAGTCAGGCGCGCAATATAATCACTGCTGCAGGGGCCTTCCATGTGAATAATGCCCCGGGCGGTTCTGAGCACACCGTTTTCCAATTTTACCACGGCATTTTTATTTAGATCGCCGGCGTCAGAACGAATGGCAATACTCATGGTTCTCCCCCCTTATAACAGTTTAGACAGGTATTACTACCGTTTAGGTTAAAAAAATAACCACTTAACTTTATTATATGTTAATTGTGCCTAAATTTACAAGCATCAAGCAAATAAATTAGAGATGGTTCTTGCACTAAAGTTTTGTAGTTTGACATCTGTCAGTCTTTTTTTCAGAAATAAGACAAACATCTTTAAAGATATTAGTGGATAAGGATTACTGTGTAAAGAAGTAACGAAACTTGTAGGAAAAATTTTACAGACAGAGAGCAGGGAACTGAAACCTGAAGGGGAATATCTATTGATAAAAAGGAATATAATTCCATTTCTGCCGTTTAATTATAGTACAGGAAGGTGATGGGTTTCGGTGACTGCCAAATTAAATTCTTTAACCGACGTTTTAAAAAAGACGCTCTTCTTTTTTGATGGATTATCTGTAGAAGAAATTGCACCCTACGTTCAGAAAAGGATGTTGCAAGACTATTCTGCCGAACAAGTAATTGAAAAAATAAAACTGTGTCTGAAACAGCACGCTTGTTTTTACACTGACGAAAGCGGTAAATGGCGGTTAAAATTGCAGGGTTATCCGGAAAATGATCATTTTTACCAAATGTTGATTAAAAGACAGCAGCCCATCGGTTTGCGGCAAGTAGTAACCAACCAGGTGGCAAGAAAGAAAAGGATTAGGAAGTTAGCTGAAGAAGCCGCCTTAATGCCTGATGGCAGGTTTGTCCAGCTGGATAACGGCAGTTGGGGTTTAACTGAATGGAATGTGGAAGCAGATCAGTATTCTTTAAAGCATTTGGTAATTAAAGCACTTAAAATGCACCCGGGAGGCTTATCCGGCCAACAGGTTTTTGAGTGTGTAAATGAATGGCGTCCCACCACCGGAGCTGCTGTTCAGCAAGTATTAAGTAAATTTCCTTATTTTGAAAGAGTAAGTGATATTTGGAATTATAATCAATCGGCACATATATTATATGATGAGCTGGTTAAACGTTACTTGAAAATATTAAACAGACAGAAAAAACAATGGCAGCAGGATAGGGAAAAGCTGCTGCAAAAAAATGAGCATTTGACACATCAACTGCAGGAGTTGGGGGCCGCCCAGAGAGAAGCAGCCGCAGCTATGGCTCAACGAGCTTCGGTAATTGAACAGTACAATCACCTGGCTACCCAACTGTCTGAAAAAGATTTATTGCTTAATATGCGCAAAAAAGAAATTCTTCGTTATCGTCACGAGTTAGAAAGAACCGAAAATAAAGCTAACAGCATTCTTTACCAGTGTAGATTATGGGTTCGCAAGTGCAAAGAGTTAGAAACCGAAAACAGGCGTTTAAAGGATACGGCTGAAAAAAATCAGTCCAGTTTAGAAGGTTTGTTTTCTAAACTACAACAATATAAAGAACGTGATCGGGAAAACAAAGCCCGCCTGGCCGAACTTAAGGAACGTTACAGCACCAGGGTGGCAGAATTACAAACGGAGATTGTTGAACTGAAGCAAAAAATTGAAAAATACCAAGAGCTGGCTAACCTGGAAGAACGCAAATTAAAACAGGATATTCATACCCTTAGTAATGATTTAAAAGAGGCTTTAGAGGGAGGGGAGGATTTGCAAAAATCCCTGCGCCTGACCCAACAAGAACTAAGCCGGCTGCAATCGGAAAAGCAAGAATTAGAAGCTCAATTAAACCGCCCCCTGGTAAGATTTTTTAATAAAATATGTAATCTGTTTGGATGGTAGGGTGCACCAAAAGGTGCACCCTCTACTTTTGTCAGGTTATGATCACCTGCCTGGGTAATTTTTATAAAACATCGACAATTTTCTTAATGGCAGCAATAAATTCAACATTATTGGGATTTGCTACGTTCAGGTAGACGTTTTCAGTTTCTTGAGGGGGGAGGGGGGTCTTATCCAAAACCGGTACAATACCGATAACCGGTAAACCCGTCTCCTTTTCAATTTCATCAATGGTAACATGCACCGGATCAGGGACCTTGTTCAGTACTATTTTAAAGTTGTCGGTGGAATAATCCATATCCTGTAATTTATGCAAGTAAAGGATGAGATCTTTTACGTTGTATCGGAAATTGTCCATAACAATCAGCACTTGATCCGTTTCCTCCAGCACCGCCTGGTTGTAGTCACGGTTGCTGCTGTCGGTATCAATAACCATTAAATCATAGGGGAGTTGTTTAAGATTTCTTACTACCGTTCTGATTTTTTGTGCAATTTCTTCATCCTCAGCCAGGTGCTTGGCATTTTCGCTGGATAATACTTTAAGACCGCTATGATGAGTGAGCAGGTATTGCTCCAGTTTTTCCTCCCCCAGCTGGACGGCAAAATAAGGTTTTTCTTTGGCGGCGGCGGTTATTTCCTGCAGCAGGTCTTGTAAATTGGGCGAACTGGGCAACCCCAGTGCTCTGCTGTGCGGCTCCGTAATAAAATCGAGGTCTGCCAGTAATGCTCGTTTCCCTTGCAGTTGCGTATATCCTGCCAACTCCTTGGCAATTTTTGTTTTTCCTTCGCCCTGATGCAAACTGTGAATCATAATGGTTTTCATCATATCGCCTGGTTCAAAAAAGTTCACAATACCTAACAATAGTTAGATTTTTGTAAACCCGGCCCCCCATGACCAGGCTTTACACCTCCATGAAAAATTTTCCCTGGGGTGACAGGGGGCCTCGGCCCCGGGAGTCTCACCCGGACGGAAAAACAGTGCTTTACGGGCGCAAAACGCGGCCATATGGAAAACCACGGTGGTTTCCGTCTTGCGTTGACCGTCCGGCAAAAGCCTTGCGGCTCTGCTTCCCGCAATCTGTTAGATGCGGCCTACCGGTTGTTCCCGTACTCCGGCTAAACGGGGTCACCTACTTGATAAAGCAAGGTGTTTCAAGTCATGCCAGACAGAGTGAAACGATTCCTGTTTGTAACGGGTCAAACCGTTGTGTACAAAAATCTTTCCGTCCAGCCGCTTGAAGAGTTGCTTCACCTTTCGGGTCATCCCTCTTCCTTCCCCAGGCAAGGAATTTACCTTTTGACTCAGCTTCTCTTTGACGGCCTGAACTTTCTGCTTTAACTCTTTGGTTATGTATTCTTTGAAACCGATTGCCCGCCGGGCTATCACTAATGCCGCGGCGTGGTGGATAGTTATGCCGTAACGCTCCATGTATTTGTAATAGCCGATGGTGGACGTGTGCGCCGGCCAGACTTGCTTTACACCGACGCCTTCTTTGAAGGCTTTACGGGTGACGGCCTCGACCATCTTCTTGAACGGAAAATTGGCCGCCATGCGGTTGAATTTCCGGTTGGTGTCAAAACGGTCTTTGCCGAAGTCCAGGCTCTCTAAAGCGATGGGTTTGCCTAAAGTTTTAGCTGTGTCCACCACTACTTTGGCAAGCACGCCAATTAAGTACGTGCGCCGGAAGCCCCGGCTGTAGGACAATTCTGGTACCTTGATGTAAAGAAAACCGTTCGGGTGCATGGTTATCTGAAATTCCCCGGCGAATTTGTGCAGTGCTTTCGGATAGGGTACGGTGAAACCTTCCGGCCAGGGCGTGGGCTGTCCGGTGTAACTGACGTTGGCCAGCGCTGCTCCGTCGGGGTTGGTGTCTACACCCAGGTAACCCTGGTTGGGGTTGGTCACTAAAACGGGGGCTGTAACGGCCAAGGTGATGTGCACCCTATACCGGCTGTCCCTACCTTTGATTAGCTCCACAGTGTAAGGCACACCTGATAAGAGCAGCTCCAGCACTTTTTGCCGGTGCTTCTCAGGCAGCCAGAGCTTGCCCGTTACCCGGGGGGCCCTGGTCATTATGGGTCTACCCTTCTTGTCTGTCCCTTTCTGTTCGGACAGGTGAGAGATGGTCACAGACAGGGTGAATTCTCCATTATGCCAGCTTATTTTGAGATTCGGGTTGCCGCCTTTGGTCTCGTCGCCGCGGGCGTATAGCCTGTCCTGCCGGGCCTGCCGCCATTCTTCTCTCGAAACCCTGCCTCTGCACACTCGCTTCCACAGAGAACGGCCCCCGAAAATTACTTTTGGTATGGTGCCGTTGTCCCGGTGGACCTTTAGCTCGTCCAGCTTGTCAGCCAGCTTTTTTACCCTGGCTTTGCGGCCGTGTACGGTGTGCTTAAAGTCCTCGATTTTAGCCGTATTGTTTGCTTTAACGGCCCTGTCCAGGTCTTTTTCTGCCCAACTGAGTTTCTTCTTGGCGCGGGCCAGTTTCGTTTCCGTCTCTTCCATTTCCAGTGTCAGCAGCTCTGTTTGCGATTCAATTACGGCTTTGGCCTTCAGTATGGCGTCGTCGCAATAGCGGGAGTTTATGCTGAATGTTCCTTGACCCTGCTTCTTTAGCTCTGGGCGGGAATTATCTTCCTGTAACCGGTTGAAGGCCCAGCGGGTGCAGGAGCAGAACAGCCGCATCTCGGTGTCTAACGGATCCTCCATCCCGCGGCTCCACTTTTGAGAGCGGAAGGCAGGGTAAACCTCCGGAAAAAATTCGCCGCAGACGGTGTAGCTTATGCCGCCACCGGTCTTAGTCGGCTTCTTCTTGTTGTTCTTCCGTTTTTTCACTTTGAGATGCCTCCGCTATCAGTTCCCGAAAACCCTGCCTGACCTTCTTCCCGCCTCTGGCGCTATACAGCCGGGCCGAAAAAGACGTGACTATTGCCAATAAGTCCCTGACCAATTCGGATTGTGCGTCTTCCGGCTCTTTTTCAGCTATGGCTACGATCTCTACGCCACAGTACCTTAAATGCCGCTCAATGTACGAATACCCGAACCGGGCCAGCCGGTCGGGATATTCGATAATTAGTTTTTTGTACTCACCCCGCTCGGCCAGCTTGAGCACGTTTGTCAGACCGCGGCGTTTTTGGTTTAAACCGCTGGCTACGTCGGTGAACTCGGCAACAACACGGTAATGCGACTCAATCACATATTGCCTCAGCCTTTCCAGCTGCCTGTTTAAGTTGCCGGCATCCGCCTGCTTTTTGGTGGACACCCGGGCGTACAGGACGACGCCTTCCTGCCCGGCGTCCAGTTGGCCGGACTGCAAAAGCCTGTTGAGTTCGTCCATGGAATACCGGCGCTGACCGCCAGGTAAACGGACAGGCTTAATCAAGCCTTGCTTCTCCCAGTTGCGCAGGCTGTTCGGATGTACACCTAATTTCTTTGCCGCTTTGCTTATAGTTAATATTGTTAAGTTTTATCAAGGTTTGTCGGAAATAAGGTAGCTATTACGTACCTCCCCAAAATTTTATCACTACAAGAAGTATAAAATTTGCATTTTGGCTAATTATATCTTACTATGCCATAGTTGCTATTTAATTACAATAGCTTAAAAACTTTGAATAAAGTTTTGTGCCATTTAATTATGTCACTCGGTCGGGTAGTAAATAATATTTTTTGCTTCTCTGGTCAGGCTTTGTGGTATGATATTAGCATGATTAATTGCTATCTAATATTTGGCAGGTGAAATATTAATGATATCCGGTAGCAACATGTTTAGTTATGCTGTGTTGATTTTGGCTACAGTTAGCTGGGGGGGCGCCTTTGTGGCAGCGAAAATGGTTGTCGGCGAGATACCTGCCCTGGTGGCAGCGGCATTACGATTTTGGCTGGCTTTTTTATGCCTGTTACCTTTTATGCTGGTGCAAGAGGGAAGAAAAGCAAAGATTTCGTCTAAAGATTGGCCCGCTTTAGTATTCCTGGGGTTTAGCGGCATTTTTTTATATAACATACTGTTTTTTAACGGCTTAAGAGTATCTGCCGCCATGGACGGTTCTTTGCTGGTGGCCTGTGGGCCTGTCTTAACAGCCCTTTTATCTGCTTTTTTCTTACAGGAACCCTTGCATTGGCGCCAGGCCGCTGGTTTTTTGGTATCCCTCGGCGGGGTCGTGGTGATTGTCACCAAAGGAGTGCCAGCGGCTCTGCTGAGTTGGGATATTAACCACGGTGATTTAATGTTAACTTGCAGCGCCCTGACCTGGAGTTTTTATTCAGTTGGTGGTAAAGTTATTATGAAAAGATTATCGCCGCTGACATGCAGTACCTATGCCATGGGGATAGGTGCGGTGATGCTTACCCTGGCAGCCGTTACACAGTGGCAAGATAATCCCTTTGGCCGCATGACTATTGTCTCAGTGGCCGGCCTGACTTACTTGGCTGTTATTGCATCAGCCCTTAGCTTTGTCCTCTGGTTTGCAGGAATTAACAGGGTAGGGGCGGGCAAAGCGGCGATATTTCAAAATTTGGTACCCCTATCCGGGGCTGTCTTTTCTGTGCTTTTGCTGGGTGAGCAATGGCAACTGTTTCACGCTGTTGGCGGCGGGTTAATATTAGGCGGTGTTTATCTGGTGACAAAGCCTGCCGGGACGGTACTCCCTGCGGGCAAGGTTTCCCGGGGAATATAACAAGCATTCCATGCCGGGGCTAAAACTATTTTATTAAGCAGGTGATGCCTATGCCCAGGGTATTGCTGGTGGACGATGAAGAAAAAATCAGAGATCTGGTCAAAGTTTACTTAGAAAAGGATGGCTTTACCGTAGTTGAGCATGACAGCGGCAGCGGGGTTGTTGACATGGTGACAAAAAATTCTTACGACCTGCTGTTGCTGGATCTTATGCTGCCGGGTGTTGACGGTTTGACTCTGTGCAAGGAGGTTCGAAAAACCTCACAGATTCCCATAATAATGCTGACAGCTAAAGGAGAGGAGATTGATCGGGTACTGGGCTTGGAAGTGGGGGCAGACGACTATATAGTTAAACCATTCAGTCCAAGAGAGCTGGTGGCACGGGTAAAAGCGGTTTTGCGTCGCTCTCATCCGGACCGGTTGCCCGTTGAAAAAAAACCGGCGGTTTTAGCTTTTCCTCAGTTGGTAATTAACCCGGAGTCCCGCACTGTAGAGTTTCAAGGCAAGGATATTACGTTAACCCCCAGGGAATTTGATTTGCTCCTTTACCTGGCTAAGTCACCGGGCAGGGCTTTTTCACGAGAAACTTTACTGGAAAACGTTTGGGGTTATAACTATTATGGCGACCTGCGCACTGTAGATACGCACATCAACCGCCTGCGTGACAAGTTAAATGTACAAGGGGGCAAACAGCTTATTGTTACTGTGTGGGGAGTAGGCTATAAATTTGAGGTGCCTAAATGAAACCCGGCGGTATTGTTAAAAAACTATGGCTGGCCACCACTTTATTGGTAATTTTAACCATGGGCCTGACAACCTTAAGCCAGTTGTGGCTGTTGGAGAAAACATATTATAGACAGCAGTCGGACAGATTGTTGACAGAAGCCCGGGCAGCTGCTGCAGACCTGGCTGAGGAGAACAACAGTCAGACAGTTTTTCAACAGTTGCAGGGTTTGGCCAACAGTTTACAGGCTACGGTGTTCCTCACCGACCGGGAAGGAACTATTGTGCTGACAGCCCGTTCCGGCTGGGGTCACGGCATGATGCACGGCATGGGTTTAGGTATGGGTATGGGTATGGGTCATCAGTGGCTTTCCGGCAATGTGAGTCAATCCCAAACCAAGGTGGATATGTCGCAAATACTGGCTGGCGCTGAGATAATCTACCGCGGGCATCATCCCATGTTTAACACGGAGATATTAACGGCTGCCGTGCCCGTTAAAAAAGCGGCTTCTGTAGTGGGAGCCCTGGTGGTTAATACCCCGTTGCAGCCTATTGATAACAACCTGCGGGCTTTGCAGGGGACCAGTCTGTACAGCCTGCTGGGAGGCTTGTTGCTGGCCGCGCTGGTCAGCTGGCTGTTATCCCGGTACTTGTCGGGACCGTTGCTGCAGATGCAAGAAGTGGCGAAATCCATGGCCCAGGGCGATTACAGCAGGAGGGTAGACGTGACCCGGAACGATGAAATTGGTTGGCTGGCCGAATCTTTGAACTCTTTGGCCTGCCAGTTGGCTGAAAAAATCAGCTTGCTGCGCCGGATTGACCAAACAAGGCGGGATTTTGTGGCCGGCGTTTCCCACGAATTACGCACACCGTTGACGATTATTCAGGGTAATGCGGAAGCTCTTTTGGACGGTGTGGTAAAAGACCCGGCCAAACAACGGCAGTACCTTAACAACATTTTAGAAGAAACTTTACGGTTGCGTCGATTAACCAGTGAATTGTTGGATATGCGAAAAATCGAGCTGGGTGAAGTGATTCTTAATAAGCAGGCGGTAGATGCGGTAAGTCTGTTTAACAGTGTGGTAAATAAAATGCAGGACCTGGCGGCAGCCAGGGGGATTGTGTTGCGCTTTGTGCCGCCGTCCCGGCCAATATTAATAACTGCAGACAGTGATCGCTTGGGCCAAATTTTAATTAACTTAACAGAAAACGCTCTGCGATTCTCTCCACCCGGCGGCGAGGTGCTGGTAACCTTGGCGGAGCACCGGCAAGCTCTTATTGCGGAAGTTAAAGACAATGGTCCGGGTATCCCGGAAGAAGAACAACCCTTTATTTGGGATAAATTTTACAAGGTAGATAAATCCCGCTGCCGCTCTGCTGGCGGTACCGGTCTGGGGCTGGCCATTGTTAAGCAGTTGGTGGAGCTGCACGGCGGTACCGTAAGTCTAAGCAGTAAACCGGGCCGGGGTACAACCTTCCGTTTTACCATTCCAAAGCAATAAATAATAGCCAGGCAAGCTGCCTGGCTCTATAAATCTGCAATATCCCATTTGCCGCAGCGGGAACCCCAGCGGCCAATGACCGCATCGTTTTCCAGCACCTCAACAATTTCGCACAGGTTAGAACAACTGTTGCATTCAAAGCTGCGTGTCAGATAAGAAAGATTGGTGACATCAAAACCTTTAAATTTAGTTTTGCCGCCCCGGCGGTTCAACTCTTCTTTGGCTAACTGAGCAGCGCCCAAGGCACCCATAACATTATAATACTTTGGTATTTGTACATCGTGTCCCAGAGCCCGTTCAAAGGCGGCTTTTATTCCCTGGTTGGCCGCTACCCCACCTTGAAAAAGTATAGGGGGTAATATTTCTTTGCCTTTGCCCACGTTGTTGAGATAGTTGCGGACTAATGCTTCGCATAAACCGTTGATAATATCTTCTACCCGGTGTCCCATTTGCTGTTTGTGAATCATGTCTGATTCGGCAAAAACAGTACAGCGGCCGGCAATTCTGACCGAAGAGGCAGACTTTAATGCCAGTTGACCGAATTCCTGAATGGGTATGCCCAAGCGGGCAGCCTGCTGGTCCAAAAAGGAACCGGTGCCGGCGGCGCAAACGGTATTCATGGCAAAGTCAGTTACCACCCCGTTGCGTAAAATAATAATTTTTGAATCCTGGCCGCCAATTTCCAACACCGTTTGAACATTGGGTTGTACCAGTGATGCAGCCACCGCGTGGGCCGTAATTTCGTTCTTTACCACATCCGCCCCGACCATCACACCGGCCAAAAAACGGCCGCTGCCGGTGGCGCCAACGCCGGCAATTTGCAGGTGAGCAGGAATGCTCGCCGCCACTTCTTTTAAACCGGCTTGCAGTGCTTCGATGGGGCGTCCCCGGGTTCGCAAGTACAATGAAGCCAGAACATTATTATCTTCAGTTACAATAACGATATTTGTGCTGACAGAACCTACGTCTATACCTAAATATGCTTTCATACACTTCTCCTAACCAGTTACAGCCGGATGGGTATCCAGACGTGCAAGTTTTTTTCTTCTTAATAAGTCCACAAAGGCCTCCAGACGGGTAGCCATACCTGCCTTGCCGGTTTGCTCATCCAAAAAGAAGGTTAGCACCGGAATATCATACTTTCGGCTTACTTTGGTTAACACTGTTTTGGAAACAATTTCGGGTATACAAGTAAAGGGGGCCAGTTGAATTACCCCGTCAAAACCCTGCAGGGCGTAGAGCACTGTATGGCCCACCGAATCCTGGCCATGGCCGCCGATGGCCACCGGAATCCAAGCCCGGGCAGCTTCGTGACAGGTAACCAGGTCTTTACTGTTTTTATTTAAGTTATCTTTGGTCCAGCCGGTCAGGAAGATGGAACGTTCCACTTCAACGCCTAAATTTCCTAATACTTCTTCAATTTCCTGATTGCTGGCCGGTTCCAGCAAAACATAAATCTCCCCAATCAAGCCTACTTTAAAGACCAGGCGGTCTGGATCCTGGGGAATGTTGTTTAATGCGTTAACAGATTCACGGTAAGCCTCGTCGATTTCCTGGAAAGTTCTGGCCTGATCCAGCCACTGCTGGGCTTGCCGGTAAACCTTAGAAGTGGTGCCGGTCACCAGTTCCCGGGGGCGTATTTTATGAGTTAATTTTTCTACGTTATCCAACGCTTTAAGTTTATGCCAACCTTTTTTAATGGCCTGATAGACAGCCTTGTAAGACAGCCTGGCACTGTTGAGAAAGTTAACCTTTTTTAAAAAGTCCAGCGGGTGCCGCAGGGGAGCTTCAAAACAAACCATGTTAACCTGATGGCCCAGCTCCTGGATAATCCTGTGATGCACCTGGGCATACAACCCCGCCCGGCAGGGGCCGTGGCCGCCGGAAGTAACCAGGGTGTTGGCGCCCATTTCAATGGTTTCTAAATAAGTGCCCAGCAAGATTTTAAAAGGCAAACAGGCAAACTCCGGGGCGTGCTGTACACCCAAGTCGAGAGTTCTCTTGCTGGGGCGGGGAGGCACAATTACTTGATTGCCCATTTCTTCCATCAGCATTTTAAAGGCAATATAAGAATGGCCCATGCGGGGAAATGTGACCTTAAGCATCTGCAACTAGCCCCCTTTTTTTCTACGCCTGACCATATCTGTAAAAGCCTCCAGCCTGGTAGAGATACCGGCTTCGCCGCTGTGTTCATCAATCATTAAAATCATAAACGGAATATGAGGGTATTTTTTGGCTTCCATTTCAATAAGCCGGTAAACCATGGCGTCAGGACCACAGCCAAAGGCGGTCACATAGATAATGCCATCCACACCGCCTTCCCGAAAAAAATGAAGGGCTGAACGGAAAGCCCGATCGCTGAAGGTCCAGAACATGTCTTTCGGGTAGGGGTGTTGTTGGCGGTACAAAACCCTTGGCGGCAAATTTTCAGTGGTTACTATTTGAACTCCCAAACGCCGTAATTTGGTTAACACGCCTACATTGATAAATTCATCATATAAATGATAAGGATAACCCAGAACAGCAAATTTAAGGGCGTTCTGAGGGGGAGCGGCACTAACATTCTTAGAGCCGCTTAACAGAGCAATGGCCTGATTAGGTAACAGACCTGACTGTAATAACTGGTGATAACGCTGTTCGGTTTTAATTGAATGATAAATGGCTTTGAGAATTTTCAATTTATCGTTGGTAAACTTGCTACCCAGTTGAAAAAAAGATTTGGCTAATTCGGTTCGCCTGGCTAAGAAACCCTTATAACGGTTATTGAACATAGTGTCAATAACAGGCGGCAGATGATGCAGGCTGTGTTTGATCATATCCGGTAAGCCTAAAAATTTTGGACAGTAAAGTGTTTTGCTGTTTAGACAGTACAGCCGGGGAACAAAAATAAAATCGGCTTTGTCCTTTAGGGAGAGGACATGACCAAAATAAAGTTTAATTGGCACACAGGCTTCCGCCAGCGCCTCTTTAACGCCTTCATCCAGCATTTGCCTGTTGCTGAGGCCGGAGGTGACAACCCGGACACCCAGCTCACTTAAGAAAGAACGCCATCTGGGGTAGTATATATAATATGCCAAAGCCCGAGGAATACCAACTGTAGCAACAGACATGTCATGCCCTCCTTAATTGCTCAGGAATTTATTTCTACATGCTCCATGAAACTCCTTCATAAAACAGGGGAACTTTCTTATCAACATTTGAATGCGAATTGCCCTAATGGGCAGGAATCTTTTATCCGGCAAGGAAATTAATGCAGTATATAAAATGACTGGAGGCTTAGTTATATGAAACATTTACAAGAAATAACATTGTCCTCGCAAAAAATATATGAGGGAAGGATATTAAACTTGCGGGTAGATCAAGTGTTGCTGCCTAACGGCAAGCAAAGCAGCCGCGAGGTGGTGGAATTTTCAGAGGCAGTAACAATTGTAGCTGTTACTCCGGAACAAAAAGTTTTACTGGTCAACCAGTACCGCTATCCGGTAGCGGAAATTCTGCTGGAAGCACCTGCCGGTAAAAAAGACCCCGGAGAAAGTCCTGAGTCATGTGCCCGCCGGGAGTTACAAGAGGAAACCGGCTATACCGCCGGCACTTTGCAAAAAATATGTGAGTTTTATACCACGCCGGGCTTTACCAATGAGTTAATGCACGTTTTTTTGGCCCGGGATCTGACACCGGGGCAGCAAAAACCGGATGAAGACGAGTTTCTGCAGGTAACCGAGGTTGACCTGCAGGAGGCCCTGGATATGATATATCATGGCCAAATAAGGGACGGCAAAACCATTGCCGGCTTACTGGCGGCATTTAACTTGTTGCAAAAAAATAACTTTGCCGAGTGAATAAAATTGCGCCGGCAGACCGTTTGCATCAACCTTCAGGCAACAGAAAACCCGGATACTCTGAGCAGTTCAGCAGTTCCGGGTTTGACTTTGCTGCCTTTTATTAGGTTGGCCGCCCGGCGGGACGGCTGCTGTTGTAAGATTCCACAATTATTTGACCGTCTTCCGAAAGATAAGCAATTTCCGGGTAGTTGGCCTGGTTTTGCTCGTAGGCCGGGGAGCAGGCAATGGATGTACCGATTCTTAACTGAGCCGGCGCGAGACGGTGTGCCACTACCCGGGCATTGGCATTACCGTTGGCCCCGGCATGCACCACACCACGCAAGCAGCCCATCACCAGTACATTACCGTATGCCACCACCTGAGCACCGGCATGAACATCACCCAGAACAACTACATGGCCGGGATATTCAATTTGCTGTCCGGAACGCAAACTTCTTTTCACCAAAAGGGTGTCACAATTGGCAGCGCAGTTTTGAGGCGCCGGCGACAATTGATTGGCGGGCTGATTATGGTTGGATGAAAGAGAAACCGCTGTATTTTGTATTTTTGTTTTGATTTCCGGTTGATGAATCAGCCCATATTGCAGACATATTTCTTCCAGTGCCCGCCTTTGTTCGTTTTCCACCGGCTCATGGTAAAAGGCGAATCTTGCTCCTTTAAAAAAGCCCCGGGCAGCTTCCATTTTCTTATACAAATTTTGTTTTATTTCTTCAAAATCCCGCTCCTGATCAACCAGAATTAATAAGCCGTGCCGGGTTCCTTTTATACTGACGGCTTCATTCATAGCCATACACCTGCCATTTTTTACATATAAAATAGTTTATTCGACTACAGACGAGCAAATCCTTCCGTTGTCGGGGAAAATTTGCTAAACGTTAGGTAATGGCAGATAATTTAATGCTTGGTATGTTTTTGTCGCAGCATCAGCAGCTTTTTATCCGAATAAACCCGTAACAGGCAATAGCACGGCAGGGGCAACCAGATAATTAAAAAGGCGGCCAGTTGTATGGTGATACCGTTATGTTGGGTTAACAACAGGGGGATACGAGACAATTCTGCAGTATATGACAATAACAGCAGCAGGCAAACAAGCGGGTGGGGCCATCGGATGAGGGCCGCCATGGGGATAAGCCAGGTCATGTACCAGGGTTGAAACCATTTGTTGGCCAGCAGCAAATATCCCAGTAAGATAAAACTACATGTCACAACAAGCCGGTCAAAGCCGTTTTGCCGTTCCGGGGCAACAAATTTTACAAGGTGGTAAACGTAAAACAACAAAAAGACCAAAAGCAAACAGTTTGCCGTTACAGCAAAAATAACCGTTTTAGGCAGTTGCCCGGGCCAGGTCTGTAACACCTGTATGATAACATAATGAAGGGATTTTAAGGAGTAGAAGTTCATCTGCCGTAACAAGCCTTTAAGAGTGGCAAACCCTTGCCAATAGGGGGTCCAGGCTGCAACCGTCAGAAACGCGGAGATTAAACAGCCGATTGCCAGGGCTTGATATTGTCTTTTCATTAACAACCACAGGAATCCCAGGGGTATTAACAAAACAGGTGTGTACTTAACCAGTGCCGCCATGGTTAAGCAGGGCAGGTGCCAGCTTGCCAAACCGCTGCTGAGGGCATAAAAGGACAGGAGCACAAAGGTGAGCAGCAGGGCGTCGTTATGGGCGTGACCGGGCAGCTCAAATAACAGCAGGGGGTTCCAGCCGTAAATAAGCATGGCCTGTGCGGCAGGCAAGCTCAGATGTTGGGCGGTTTTTCCCACCAGCAAGGTATTAAGCAAATGCAGCAGCGCAGCCCAAAGTTTAAACAGTGCCGCCGCCTGCCAGAGACGGTCGGCAGCAGCGGCAACCAGCCAGTGGCTAACCTTTGTCCACACCGGCCCGTAAACATTTAATAAAAAACCCCAGCGGGTGGTACTTAACAGCGGGTCAGCCGACCAACCGGCAACTTGATGAGCGGTGACAAAATAAGGATTAACTTGATAATAGTTTTGCAGGTGACCGATGGCGATGTAATAATAAACATCTTCACAGGCAAAGGGAAACATCAGGAGCAAGCAGGCTGTAAATACTCCGGTCCAGGCAAAGACTGTCCGGGGATCGGTTTCTTTTGTGCAATTTCTGATGGCTTGCAGGTATAAAATAAAAGCCAGGGTAAACACCAGGGTCAGTATTAACGGTTCCGTTATGCTGCTGACGGCAATACTTTGCAAAGCAAAATAAACATGATAATAGTCCTTAATACCGGCCCGGTTGATATACCCGACCATACTTGGCCACACCAGGACAAGCCAAACCGGCAGAGTCAGCCGCCCCCAGGCGGTTATTTTTTTTGTCATAACTCACCTTCCGTAAGTTACGGATGTAACGGTGGAAACCGTTACCTTATATTTTTCAACCTTAGTCAACAGTCCGCTCTATACCGCTTATTTCTCTAGTATATCCGGAATACTTTGGCAAAATGTGGGCAAGATTTTATTGTTTAAAAAACAAAGACAGGAGTAATTAACATGCCCCCTGCTGCAAAACTATCCCTGGTTTTACCCATGTACAATGAGGCAGCCAATGCCGCGGCGGTGGTAAATGAACTGATAGCCGCACTGGAAAAAGAAAAAATTTGTTTCGAATTAATTTTGGTAGATAACGGCTCCCGGGACGGTACCGGTTTAATCCTGGCGAAACTGGCGCAGGGTAATCCTGCTGTTAAAGTTGTCAGGGTGCCCAGAAATCTTGGTTATGGCTGGGGCATCATTAACGGCTTGCGCTGGGCCGCCGGTGAGTACCTGGGCTTTATGGGAGGAGACGGGCAAGTTGACCCGGCCGATGTGCCCAGGGTGTTCAAACACCTGCTGGCTGGAAACTTCCAGCTTTGCAAAGTTAAACGGCAAAAGCGACAGGACGGATTGCTAAGAAAACTGGTTTCCCACATATTTAACAAACTTTTTGTATATACATTTAAGGTAAATGTTGGCGATATTAACGGTTCACCTAAAATAATGACCCGTTGGTGCTATGAAAATCTCAATCTTTGTTCAAAGGACTGGTTTTTAGATGCGGAGGTAGTGCTTAAAGCCAGTTACTTAAATTTGTCGGTAGGAGAAATACCGATAGTTTTCCGCCGTCGTCAGGGCGGCAGATCAAGCGTGCGGCCAAGAACTGTATGGGAATTTCTGCGCAATATGACAATTTACCGCATAAGGGGTGTTTTGCGTGAAGGTGGTGATTTTGTGTGGCGGCAAAGGAACCCGGCTTAAAGAAGAAACCGTGGTTCGCCCTAAACCGCTGGTGACCATAGGCAACAGGCCTATACTGTGGCACATTATGAAATACTATGCTCATTTTGGCTTTAAAGATTTTATTCTTTGCCTGGGCTATCTGGGAGATATGATTAAACAATATTTTCTTCAGTATGAAATGATGAACAGTGATTTGACCATCCGTTTTTCGCCGCAGCCACAGGTGCAAGTTCACTGCAGCCAGACCATTGACTGGCAGGTGACCCTGGCGGATACCGGCATTAGCGCAATGACCGGTTGCCGCTTAAAAAGAATAGAGCAATATATTGCTGAGGACAGTGATTTTATGGTTACTTATGGCGACGGCCTGGGCAATGTTAATTTGCATGAGTTGTACCTTTTTCACAAAAGTCATGGCAGCCTGGCTACCGTAACCGGTGTACGGCCTTTATCCCGGTTTGGGGAATTAGAGGTAAGGGGCAATACAGTAACTTCTTTTCGTGAGAAGTCACAGGTAAAAAGCGGGTGGATTAACGGCGGTTTTTTTGTTTTCCGGCGAGAATTTTTCAACTATTTAGTTGACCAAGAAGATTGTGTATTAGAACGTGAACCACTGGAACAGTTAGCCCGGGAGGGACAATTAAAAATTTTTAAACACAAGGGTTTTTGGCAGTGTATGGATACCTATCGTGATATGGAACAGCTAAATGCCTGGTGGCAGCAGGGTAATGCGCCGTGGGAGGTGTGGCAAACATGAGTCAATGGCAGGGAAAAAACGTTTTAATAACCGGCTGTACGGGTTTCATTGGCAGCCGGTTGGCTAACAGGCTGGTTCAGTCAGGGGCTCAAGTGGTGGGCATCATCCGAGATCATGTGGCAGCAAGCAATCTTTTTCAAAGCGGTGTTTTCAACCACATGCAGGCTGCTTATGGTGATATTACAGACTTTCACTTTGTTAACCGGGTGCTGGCAGAATATGAAATAGACACGGTTTTTCATTTGGCTGCCCAAACTATTGTTACCATTGCCAACCGTTCGCCCCTTTCCACCTTTGAGTCTAATATTAAAGGCACCTGGACTGTTTTGGAAGCCTGCCGTCTTTCTCCCACCGTGGAGAGAATAGTGGTAGCATCCAGCGATAAGGCTTACGGGCGGTCAGCCGAGCTGCCTTATACAGAGGATCAGCCGCTGCAGGGCAATCATCCCTATGATGTTTCTAAATCATGCAGCGATTTAATTGCCCAGAGTTATTACCAAACCTATCGACTGCCGGTGGTAATCTCCCGGCTGGCCAATGTTTATGGCGGCGGAGACTTAAATTTTAACCGGTTGGTACCGGGCACCGTCCAGGCGGTATTGGCAGACCGGGCGCCTACCATTCGCAGTGATGGTTCTCCCCTGCGTGAATACCTTTATATAGAAGATGCGGTAGCTGCCTATTTATTACTGGCAGAGCATCTGCACCGCCCGGCTGTGGTGGGTCAGGCCTTTAATTTTGCGCCCCACCACCCCATTTCAGTGCTGGAGATGGTTCAGACGATAATTAAAATATCCGGAAAAAACCTTAAGCCGCGCATACTGGGTCAAAGGACGCCGGCCGCTGAAATTGAACAGCAGTACAGTGACAGCAGCCGGGCCCGCAAAATTTTACAATGGCATCCCCGCTGGGGTTTAGAAGCGGGTTTGGCTGATACGTTGGCCTGGTACCGTCAATACCTTGAGGGAGTGAAAGACTTGGGGTCAATAAAAAACGTGCGCTAATAACCGGAGCGGGCGGCTTCATCGCTGCTCACCTGATAACACGCTTAAAGGCGGAAGAAGTTGAGATCCTGGGGTTGGTCAGGCGCCGGAAAAATGTAAGGCTAATTAATACTGACGCAACTTTCGTCACGGCAGATATCCTGGATTACCCCACCCTCAGTCAACAAATCCGGCATTTTCAGCCTGAGATGGTTTTTCATTTAGCAGCCGTCAGGCCCACGGGACGTTCCTGGTCAGCCATTCAACAGGCCTATCAAACAAATCTGCTGGGTACCATGAACTTGCTTCGTTCACTGCAGGATACCGGTTGCCGGGCGGTGGTTTTGTTGGGCAGCGCGGCTGAATATGGTCGGGGGGCAACGCCCTACCGGGAACTTGACAGGTTACGGCCGGTATCAGCCTACGGTGCTGCCAAGGCCGCTGCCACTATGCTGGCCGGTTTGTGCTGGGAATATTTTAAGCTGCCGGTAGTTGTGCTGCGGCCCACTCTGGTTTATGGCCCGGCCCAGGGAGAACATCTGTTTTTAAGTCAGTTGATGAGATCTCTTTTATACAAGCGACCCTTTGCCATGACAGCAGGTCAACAATACCGGGATTTTGTATATGTGGCCGATGTGGTGGAAGCCCTGTGGCGGGCTGCCAATACTCCCCGGGCTGCCGGAGGTGTTTTTAACATCGGCAGCGGGCAGTCGGTGTCCTTGCGGGATGTGGCAGAAACGGTCGGCGCCCTGACCGGCGGGACAGATCTCTTGCGCTACGGGGCTAAGCCTTACGCGGCAGAGGAACAGTTTGCTTATTGCGTAGATATAAAATTGGCCCGGCAAATTTTACAATGGCAGCCCGCCACTTCGCTGGAACAAGGTCTGACAACCACCCTTCAATGGTACCGCCAAATACTTAATAAAAATTAAAGAGGGCCTCGGGCCCTAAAATTTTGTCCATTTCCTTGACATAATCTGATATAATAAATTTTATAATTAGTCAGTCAATTGCGCGGTAGATCTCGAATGGTGTTGACTAAAAACACAACCCAGGATTTATTTGCGGCATAAAAACGGAGGGAGTATTTGTATGACCAACAATATGACAGATTATGAAAAAGAGCGACAATGTTTTCAATGGGATGTACCGGAGTATTTTAATTTTGCCACCGATGTGGTCGATAAATGGGCTGGCAATCCGGACAAGCTGGCTATGTTATGGGTGGATGAACACGACCGGGAGGTTAAACGCACTTTTAAAGATTTTAAAGATCGATCCTGCCAATTGGCCAACCTGCTGTCTGAAAAGGGCGTACAGCCCGGTGATGTTGTTATTTTAATTATGCCTCGCTACATAGAGTGGTGGGAGTCTTTTCTGGCTTGTTTACGGGTGGGCGCCATAGTCAGCCCCGGGACGGTTCAATTAACAGCCAAAGATTTGGCCTATCGCATTAAAACTGCCCGGGCGGTTGCCTTAATCACTGATGAAAAGACTGCCGCCAAAGTAGATGAAATTAAAGACATCATACCCACCGTAAAATTTAAAGTAGTGGTAGGGGAGCCCCGGGAAGGCTGGTTGCATTATCAGTCATCCATAGAAAAATATCCTGCTCAGTTTAGTGCCGTTAAAACCAAAAGTACAGACGGGGCAATTTTATTCTTTACTTCCGGCACCACCGGCAACCCTAAAATGACTCTGCACACCCATGCCAGCTATCCATATGCCCATAAAGTTACCGGTAAATATTGGCTTGATCTTACACCGGATGACCTGCATTGGAATTTATCCGACACCGGCTGGGGTAAAGCAGCCTGGAGCAGTCTTTTTGGGCCCTGGCATCAGGGGGCAGCGTTATTTGTTCACCATGAAAAACGTTTTAACACCAAGCGCTGTCTGGAAGTATTGCAAAAATACCCCATTACCACCTTTTGCGGGGCACCCACCAACTATCGCATGCTGGTGCTGGAAGATTTGTCCCAGTATAAGTTTCCCACCCTGAGAAGCTGCACCGGGGCAGGGGAGCCGCTAAACCCCGAGGTTATAGAAATTTGGAAAAACCACACCGGATTAACTATCCGTGACGGTTACGGCCAGACTGAAACAGTTTTGGTGGTAGGCAACTTTCCTTGTCTGCCGGTAAAACCCGGAGCGATGGGCAAGCCGGCACCTGGCTTTGAGGTAGAAGTGATCGATGATGCCGGTAATGTACTGCCGCCGGGTAAGGAGGGTGATATTGCCATCAGGGTTACTCCGGCACGGCCTGCCGGATTGTTTAAGGAATACTGGCAGGAACCCGAGCGAACCCAGCGTTGTTTTCGGGGTGACTGGTACATCACAGGAGACCGGGCCGTTAAAGATGAAGACGGATATTTCTGGTTTGTCGGCCGTGCCGATGATGTTATTCTGGCTTCCGGCTACCGCATCGGGCCCTTCGAGGTAGAAAGCGCCTTGATTGAGCATGATGCTGTGGCGGAATCTGCGGTGGTGGCAAGCCCGGATGATTTGCGGGGTGAAATAGTTAAAGCCTTTGTGGTTCTGGCTGAAGGTTATCAACCCTCACCCCAGCTGGTTAAAGAACTGCAGGATCATGTCAAAAAAGTTACCGCACCTTATAAATATCCACGGGAGATTGAATTTGTAGATGCTTTGCCGAAAACTGTCAGCGGAAAAATCCGCCGGGTGCAGTTGCGGGAGATGGAATGGGCGAAAAAAGGCAAGAAACGTTAGTATGTTAGTATTATAATAACAAGGCACCACTTCCGGTGGTGTTCAGAGTGTCGACAAACATTAGCGGTGGTTTATGATCCCCTTTGGCTCCGGTCTACGCACCGACAGCACTATGATTCGCTCCGGTGGCCCTTGGGGTCGCCTCAAACGGGCCATCCTGGCCCGGTTCGGCTGGCGCCCACGTCCTGTGGGCGCCACCCCAAGGGCTCCTTTCGCTCATCAAGTGCTGTGACCGGTGCTTCGACAAGTCGCCGACAGGGGATCATAAAACCATCTCACTTTGTTTTACAACCTTTGTCTACAGTCTGGGCACCACTTCCGGTGGTGCTTTTTTGTTGGGTTTTTGCATGGGCCGGACGGAATTGGCAAAACTAAAATAACTTAAGGGAGGTAAGATTATGTCCAAAACTGTGGCTCATGTGATGGTGGAACAACTGGCAAGATGGGGGATCAAACATGTTTTTGGCGTAGTTGGAGACGGTATTTTTCATTTGCTGGATGCCCTGGCGCGTCAGCAGACCGTTCGCTTTTATGCGGTACGCCATGAAGAAACTGCTGCCCTGATGGCCGCCGCCTTTGCCAAGTTAACGGGCCAACCGGCAGTGTGTATCGGCACTACCGGACCCGGTATGGTGCATTTATTAAACGGCCTGGCGGATGCTGCTAAAGACCGGGTGTGCACCGACGGTTGTGCCGGGAACAAAGATGAACTGAACCGTGGCAGTCACGGGACATGAACGGCCAAGACTAATATTACCGGATTTTCAGCTGGGTGGCCAGTAATGCCAACAAAAATAAAATAATACTGCCAATGATAAGCAGATATAAATATGAACCAAGTTTTAGCATGTTATCACCTCAGTGCTGTTAATTAAAACAAGACAAAAGTCCCTTTAAATATGTCTTATGGTTGATATTTTTTACTCTGAGCGAGGATTTATAATAAGATTAGGGTTTTATAATTTTTATTAAAACGTGTTACAAAAGGCCTGCAGATTACGTCTTGGTAGAAAAACAGAAAGATTTAATAAATAGTTCACACCACCTTAATAACCGGTATGTATAATTTAATCAGGTATTGCTGTAGAAAGGGTTGAAAATCGGGATGAGAAAAATGCTCATTGCACTGTTGTCAATGGCCATCCTATTGTTGGCCCTGTGGGTTGTTCCTAACATTTCCCTGGATACCACAGCCATCATGGAAGTTATCTTAAGAAAAGGATTATTATAATTTGATCTGGAGAACCCGGTCGTTACTGAGCCGGGTTCTTGGTTTTTGGCTAAATATAGCTTTTACCGGGCTATAAATAAGTATTTTTCTGAGATAATTTCCCCAAAATATAACATATGGTTTGCAATCACGCTGTAAATATGGGAAAATGTAACTGCTGCAAAGTAATTATGCCAACTTTAGGAGGCTTACATATTGCATGGCAGAAAAAATTGACTATCTATCACCGGGAAAGAAGATTAATGGTTGTAAAAAGTATTTAATCCAGTCCTTTGGCTGCCAGATGAACGAGCGGGATGCCGAATCCTTGTCCGGTATCCTGGAGGATCTGGGCTACCGGCCGGCTCAGAAACAGGAAGAGGCGGATATAATTATTTTAAACACCTGCTGCGTTCGTGAAACCGCAGAAAACAAAGTATACGGTTTGCTTGGGCGGTTAAAAAAATTAAAGGTGGCTAAACCTGATTTAATTTTAGGGGTTTGCGGCTGTATGCCGCAGCAGGAGGATGCTGCCAGAAGGTTGCGTCAGGGTTTTCCCTACGTTGATATAATTTTCGGCACCCATAATATTCATGAATTGCCACGCATGATTCAGCAAGTACAGCAGGATCACCAATCGGTATTTGAAGTTTGGGCTGCTGAGCAGGGAATTATCGAAAATATACCGGTGCGCCGCAAGGACAAGCTGAAGGCCTGGGTTACTATTATGTATGGTTGCAATAACTTTTGTACCTATTGCATTGTTCCCTATGTGCGGGGGCGGGAGCGGAGCAGGCAGCCGGATGATATAATTAAAGAAATTGCATCTTTAGTACAGGAAGGTTATCAAGAAGTTACACTACTGGGACAAAATGTAAATTCATATGGTAAAGATTTAGCTGCCAATTATCGTTTTGCGGATTTGCTGCTGGACCTGGATAAAATTCAGGGGCTGCAGCGGATCAGATTTATGACTTCCCATCCCCGGGATTTTGATCAAAGTTTAATTGATGCCATTGCCTCCACCACAAAGGTGTGTGAACATTTCCACCTGCCCGCGCAGGCCGGCAGCAACCGTATTCTTAAGTTGATGAATCGTGGTTACACACGGGAACAATACCTGGACCTGGTGCGGAGAATTAAAGCCGCTTTTCCCAGGGCCAGTATTACAGCGGATTTAATGGTGGGTTTTCCGGGCGAAAGCGAAGCGGATTTTGCCGACACCCTGGACCTGGTGCGGCAGGTTCGCTACGACAGCGCTTTTACTTTTGTTTATAACATTCGCAGCGGTACCCCTGCTGCCAAAATGGAACAGGTGCCGGAGGAAGTAAAAAGTGATCGAATCCAAAGACTGATACAATTACAGAATCAAATTTCCCTGGAAAACAATCAACAGGAAGAAGGTAAAGTTTTTGAAGTGCTGGTGGAAGGGGAAACCAAAAATAACCCTGACCTGCTGGCCGGCCGCACACGTACCAATAAGCTGGTTGTTTTTCCCGGGGCTAAGGAGCTAACCGGCCGACTGGTACAAGTTAAGATTACCAGGGGCAGGTTAAACCTGCTAGAGGGAGAACTGGTGCTTGCGGGTGCCATTAATTGATTCTCTGATCATTACCAGGGGAGGTGACATGGATGAGTGATTTAGTATTGGAAAAAGCCTTAGAGCTGGGCAAGCTGATTGCAGATTCCGAAAAGTATAAAATCATGCGGGAAAAAGAAGCTGCCATGATGGCAGACGCTGCTGCTGTTGAATTAATAGAAAAATTCCAGCGCCTGCAGCAATCCCACCACATGATGCGCATGCAGGGTCATGAATTAACGGATGAGCAGCTTAGTGAAGTATATGCCCTGGAAGACCAGATGATGGAAAATCATCACATCAGGGAGTTTGCAGAAATCCAAGATCAGTTTCAAAAATTCCTTAATGAAGTTAATGAGCGCATAAGCGAAGGAATTGAAGGCAAACCAAAGGAACAACACAATTGTGCCGCTTGCGGCCCGTATTCTTGAGGCTAAAGCTGCTGTCGCAGGTCTGCGACACTCACGAAAAACCCCCTGGGGATGGTTTAATTCCCCAGGGGGTTTCTTTATCATAGCAGCAGTTTGGTCTTATGGTATAATTGGGTACGGGAGGAGATAATTGTGGCCTTAACGCCAATGATGCAGCAGTATTTGGAAATAAAAAAGCAATTTCCCGATGCCATATTGTTTTTTCGCTTGGGAGACTTTTATGAAATGTTTTTTGAGGATGCCAAACTGGCCGCCAAAGAATTAGAGATTACTTTAACGGGGCGGGATGCCGGAGAACCGGAACGGGTTCCTATGTGCGGTGTGCCGTTTCATGCGGCGGATAACTATATTGGTAAGTTAATAGATAAAGGATACAAGGTAGCAATTTGCGAACAGGTGGAAGACCCCAGGACTGCCAGGGGTATTGTCAAACGTGAGGTGGTGCGGATAATTACGCCCGGCACCCTGATTGACGGAAGCATGTTAAGCGAGAAAGACAACAATTACTTGGTGGCGCTCTGTCAAGCAAAGCAAGACCTTTACGGCATGGCTGTAACTGATTTGTCGACCGGGTTATTTCAAGTCACAGAGCTGTCCGGCAGTGGTGCCGGAGACATCCTGCTGGATGAGATAGTACGTTTATCACCCCGGGAAGTGTTGCTGGATCAAGATATGATGAAGGATGCAAGGGTGGCTGCGCTGCTTCAAGGACTGCCCTCCACTACCCTGACACCTTTCCGGCTCAACCTGGATCAGGCCGGTTGCCGGCAAATTTTGCAAAATCATTTTGGGTCAGACAAGCTGGCCAATTACAATGAAAAACAGGCTTTGTGTTTGGCAGCTGCCGGTTTGCTCAGTTATTTAACAGAAACCCAAAGGCGCAAATTATATCATATTACGGAAATTACCTGCTATTCTCCCCGGGCTTATATGATGTTAGACGGCATTGCCAGGCGCAACCTGGAAATCACTAAATCTTTACGGGACGGGGGAACCAAGGGAACTCTGTTAGGGGTGCTGGATAAAACCCGTACCGCCATGGGGGGGCGTCTTTTAAAAAGTTGGTTGGAGCAGCCGTTAATTAACCTGTCAGATATTCAGGCACGCCTGGATGCGGTGGAGGAACTGGTGCATGCTCTCCTGCTGCGCGAGGAACTGGCAGGGGCTTTAAAACAAATCTATGATTTAGAGCGGCTGACCGCACGGGCAGCATACGGCACCGCCAACGGGCGGGATCTGACCGCCTTGTTGGGCTCGCTGGAGAAACTTCCTTCCCTGTACCAGGCACTGCAGCAGAGCCGTAGCAGTTTGCTGCGCAGTATCAGCAGACAGTTTGACACTTTGGACGACCTGAGAGATTTGCTGTCTGCTTCCCTGGCGGACAACCCGCCGGCATCGCTGCGGGACGGCGGATTAATTAAAGACGGTTATCACCCGGAAGTTGACCGGCTGAGGGCGGCTGCCAGGGACGGTAAGGCCTGGCTGGCCGGTTTGGAGGCCCGAGAGAAGGAAAAAACCGGCATTAAAAATTTAAAAGTGGGTTTTAACAAAGTTTTCGGATATTATTTGGAGGTAACGAAAGCCAATCTCCATGCCGTGCCGGATTATTACCAGCGCAGGCAAACCCTGGCCAACGCCGAGCGCTATATTACACCCGAATTAAAAGAATATGAAAGCATGATTTTAGGAGCGGCAGACCGCTTGGTAGAGCTGGAATACGATTTATTTACGGAAATTCGCGGCAGGGTGGCTGATCAGGTGCAGAGAATTCAAAAGACGGCTGCCCTGATAGCACAAATTGATGTATTGGTATCACTGGCCGAAGTGGCGACCGCCCGTGGTTATGTAAAGCCCCGGTTATCTGATGAGGGTGTAATTGAAATTACGGAGGGAAGGCACCCGGTAGTGGAAATGACTCTGGGGCCGGGACGCTTTGTGCCCAATGATACCTGTTTGGATACCGCCAACCGGCGGCTGTGTTTGATTACAGGACCCAATATGGGGGGGAAAAGCACCTATCAGAGACAGGTGGCTTTAATTGTCCTGCTGGCCCAGGTGGGAAGTTTTGTACCGGCTTCAATGGCCAAAATCGGGATTGTTGACAGAATTTTTGCCCGGGTTGGTGCTTCGGATGATCTGAGCTCAGGACAAAGCACCTTCATGGTAGAAATGTTCGAAACCCGGCAAATACTTGATAACGCCACTGCCCGCAGCCTGGTTATTATTGATGAACTGGGCAGAGGCACCTCTAACCTGGAGGGTATGGCGATAGCCCAGGCGGTTATTGAATACCTGCACGATGTGGTAGGTTGCCGGACGTTATTTTCTACCCATTATCATGAATTGGCCGAACTGGAAGGTTTGCTGCCGGGATTAAAAAACTATGCTACCGCAGTGCAGGAACAAGGTGACCAGGTGGTATTTTTGCGAAAAGTGGTACGGGATAAGGCCAGTAAAAGCTATGGCGTACACTGTGCCCGATTGGCAGGATTGCCCGGCCATGTTATTGAAAGAGCTGCCGAGCTGGTGCAGCAACTGGAATACCGTCAACGGGCCGCCCAAGAGGTGGTGGCGGGGAAAAATCAGGTTGCCGTATCCGGGCAGGAACAAGCGCCGGCATTATTTACAACCGAGCAGGATTGGTTGCGGCAGGAAATATTAGCCCTGGATCTTACCAATATGACGCCGCTGCAATGCTTAAATTACCTGAGCGGTTTGCAAAGCAAACTGCGCAATAACCAATAACGCTGCTTTATCGGGGAAAGCCTTGGCGTATGGCTGTTTACCCGGTAAAAATGATTATTTTTTGTACAATTAAAAATAAGAATATGATAAACTTGGTATATGATATCCGTTCTGGAGGAATAAATGTTATTCTGCAGAGGATATTGAATGATCCTTGCATTATAAGGAGGCCTCGTCATGCTGATCGGCATTGATGTTGGCGGTACCTGTACCGATGCTGTCCTGTTGGATGGCGGTGCTGTGCGTGCTACCGCAAAGGTGGAAACCCAGGATGATTTATTATTGTCCCTGGGGGATGCGCTGGACAACCTGTTAAAAGGAATACCGGGCAAGCAGATTCAAAGGGTTGTTTTTAGTACCACCATTGTCACCAATCTAATTGCTGAAAAAAAATATGATCCGGTGGGCTTGTTGTTACTGCCGGGTCCCGGCCGAACCTTGATGGAATTTCGGCAGCAGGAAGATGTTTTTTTCTTAACCGGAGCCATTGATTACCGGGGCAGGGAGATTATTCCGCTGGCTGAGGATGAGTTGGTCAGAGCTGTTGGCTGGTTGGAGGAAAAGGGTTATCAAAGGGTGGCTGTGGTAGGAAAGTTCTCCACCCGCAATAATGCGCATGAGTTGCGGGTGGCTGAATATATCAAACAACAGCACCCGGACTGGCAGGTGGAGATGGGGCACCGGGCAGGTGGCAGGTTAAATTTCCCGCGGCGTATTGTTAATACGTTGCTCACCTGTGCTACCCGGGATAAATACCGTTATTTTGCCAATGCGGTACGTGATGCGATGGCCCGCCGTGATATCGGTGCCGATGTATTTATCTTAAAGGCTGATGGCGGTACTTTGCCCCTTGTTTTTTCAGAGCAAGTGCCTGTAGAAACGATTTTTTCCGGTCCCGCCGCCAGTACTCTGGGTGTACAGGCATTAACCCCGCCGGGAGAAACTTCCCTGGTAGTTGATATCGGCGGCACTACGACCGACCTGGCCCTCATCTTATCGGGGCAACCGCTGCTGGCTTCCCGGGGAGCGAAAATTGGCGATCGTTATACCCAGGTCAGGGCATTGTCGGTCCGTTCGGTACCGGTAGGTGGCGACAGTGTGGTAGAACGGGTTGGCAAAGAACTGATTATTTATTCCGAGCGAGTCGGTCAGGCTTACTGCCTGGGCGGGCCGTTGCCCACACCCACCGATGCCCTGCGTTACATGGGCATGACGCAAATCGGGGATGCAGACAGAGCCCGGGAAGCTATGCAGAGTCTGGGTGACCCGATGGGAATGGGCCCCATGGAAGTGGCCCACAACATTGTTAATCTGGTTATTGATACCATAGTTTCCGAAATCCAGCAGATGTTTGTAGAATGGGAGCAGGAGCCGGCCTACCGGGTATGGGAAGTAATGCAGAAAAAAAAGCTGCGCCCGCAAAATGTGGTGGGGGTAGGGGGCGGGGCTGCCGGCTTTGTGCCGCAAATTGCCGCCCGCTTGGGTTGTACCCCTATTTTACCTCCTTACGCTCCGGTTGCCAACGCCATTGGAGCAGCAGTAGCCAGGCCCACTTTACAAGTAAGCCTGCTGGCAGATACCGAACGTCAGATTTTTATTGTGGAAGAAGAAGGCTACCAGGGCAGGTTAAGCGGCCGGCTGGATGAGATCGGGGCGGTTGAATTGGCCAAAAGCTGGCTGATGAAGCGGGCGGCTAATATGAACTTGCTGGAATATGTAGAGGAAATTGAAATTACCAATCGGGATGTTTTTAATATTGTACGCGACTGGCGTACAACCGGCAGGTTGTATCATATCTCGGTTCAAACGCCCAGGGGCATTCTGGGACACATCGGTTCCGGGGGGAGGTTGATAAAATGATTAAAAAAACCGGCATTATTTTCTTTCCGGCCTTTGACTGGGCTATTTCTGCCACCCACCCGGAACGTGAAGAGCGTTTGCTGTATACCCGGGACCAGATGTTTGAGGAAGGTATTCTCGATCTGCCGGAAATTGAGGAGTTTTCTCCCAAATTGGCCTCTCCGCACGATATTTGCCGGACGCATTTTTGTGTGCCCACAGTGAGTGACCAGGTGTTGGAGGCCCACCGTATTGCTGCCGGCGCAGCCATGCATTTGGGAGATAAAATTATGAATCAACAAATTAAAAACGGCTTTGCCCTGGTTCGGCCGCCGGGTCATCATGCCATGCGGGTCGTGCATGGCAACCGGGGTTTTTGCAATATAAATAATGAAGCAGTCTTGGTGGATTACTTGCGCCGAGCCTATGGCGTGAAAAAAATTGCCATAGTTGATACGGATGTTCACCATGGTGACGGCACCCAGGATATTTTTTATCATGATCCGGATGTGCTGTTTATATCATTTCACCAGGACGGTCGCACCATCTATCCCGGCACCGGTTTTACTTATGAACTGGGCGGCCCCGGGGCATATGCTGCCACTGTTAACATTCCGCTGCCGCCTGGTGTCACGGATAGCGGGCTGCACTATGTAATGGATAATTTAATTCTGCCGATCCTGGCGGATTTTCAACCGGATTTTTTAGTTAACTCTGCCGGACAGGATAATCATTTTACTGATCCCCTGGGGCAAATGCGCATTACCGCCCAGGGATATGCCCGGTTAACCGAAAAGTTAAAACCGGATCTGGCTGTTTTGGAAGGCGGTTATGCCATTGAAACCGCATTGCCTTATGTAAACCTTGCCATTTTACTGGCGTTGGCCGGCAAGGATTATTCATCGGTAGTGGAACCGGAATACCGGCCTGATCGCTTTAAGGAAAATCCCAAGGTGACCTCCGAAATCCATCGAGTGGTGGAAGAATTGCAGGAAATCTGGTCTAACCGTCACAAAACAGACAAATTTATGCTGGCCAACGGGGCTAAATTTTACCAGCGCAGCAAACCTATTTATTACGATACCCAATTTATAGAAGAAAAACAGTTTGAAAAGGTACGGGTCTGCCCCCAGTGTCCGGGCTACATCATCCTTGATTCGCAGGCTTATCATCCCGACGGTAAGCGTTATCACGTGCTGGCGGTGACTATTCCGATACAGGCTTGCAAATACTGTCAGGAAGAGGCCTGGGATGTTTATGAGCAAAACAAACAGGATTACCGATTTAATTATATATATATGCAGGATAAGTCTACTGATACTTTTATGATGTACCGGCGTGAGGAACGTCAGGAGTTTCGTTCAGACGGTTAGGGGTGACATGTTGGCAAATATCATTGTACTGGATGAAACCATTGCTAACCAAATTGCTGCCGGTGAGGTTGTGGAGCGGCCGGTTTCTGTTGTTAAGGAACTGGTGGAAAACAGCCTGGATGCCGGTGCTCAGCGTATTTCCGTGGAATTGACACAGGGCGGGATAACCGGCATTAAAGTGGTGGATAACGGCTGCGGTATGTCAGCCCAAGATGCCGCCCTGTGCTTTCAACGGCATGCTACCAGTAAAATTCGCCGGCCCGAGGATTTAAACAGGATCAATACACTGGGCTTCCGTGGCGAAGCCCTGCCCAGCATTGCAGCGGTGGCTCGGGTAACTTTAACCACCAGAACGGCCGGCGAACTGGGAGGAACAGCGGTCCGTATCGAGGCCGGCCAGATTAAAGAGATTGCTGCGGTGGGCTGCCCGGTGGGAACTACGGTAGAGGTAACAGATCTTTTTTTTAATACTCCGGCCAGAAGAAAATTTCTTAAATCGGTTGCTGCGGAAACCGGCCAGATCAGTGATTTGTTAGCCAAGTTGGCTCTGGCCAGGCCGGATGTTCGTTTTGAACTGCGCAGCGGCAACAGGATACTGTTTGTCAGCCCCGGCAGCGGCTCCCTCAAAGATGCTGCCGCTGTTATCCTGGGTGCTGCTAATTTAAACAGCATGTTGGAAGTTAACTGCCAGGGAGAGTTGCTGGCTGTCAAGGGCCTGATAAGCAAGCCGGTGCTGACCCGAGCATCCCGACAATATCAAAATTTCTTTATTAACGGCAGGTATATTCGCAGTAGTTTGTTTTCCAATGTTTTACAACAGGCTTATGAGAACCAAATACCCGGTGGGCGTTTTCCCGTGGCTGTGCTGCACCTGACTATAGATCCTGCCCAGGTTGACGTAAATGTTCACCCTACCAAAATGGAAGTGCGTTTGGCCAGAGAAAAAGAAGTTCTGGACGAACTGACGGCAGCCCTGATCAAGCCTTTGCAATCAACCGGCGCCATTGGCGGGTTGTGGGAAAACATGCCGGCAAGGCGTCATGAAAGACAGGCTACGCCCTCCTTGGCGGGGTCAGTCTATAGCGAGCAAAGGGCCGCAGGTGAGCCGGCCCCGCCGGCTGCCGCAAACCGGCAGACGGAGCAGCAACATGTTGCGGCCGAGAAAAGCGGCGGTGCAATTAACAGCCGGCAGCTGCATTTTGCTTTGCCGCTCAAATCCAACCCAAGCATGCCGCCGGTTGAACAAACTGAAAGGATAACCGAAAAACAGCAGGACCGGGCGGACTCATCGGAGAATATTTTACTGGAACAACAAAAGGACTACCGGCCGGCCGTTTTTTTCCCTGCTTTAACGCCAACCGGGCTGCTGCCACCCACTTATGTCCTGGCTTACGGCGAAGGCGGCCTCTACATCATTGATCAGCATGCCGCCCATGAACGGGTTTTATATGAAAAATACCTGCAGCAGCTGCAGCAGGAAGTTGTTGCGCAAATGCTGTTGACACCTGTTCCCTTAGAAATTCCGCCTCACGAAGCCCAATTGACGGTGCGGCATATCCTGGATTTTAACAAACTTGGTTTTATAGTGGAACATTTTGGCGGAGATACTTTCTTATTAAGAGGTATACCGCCCCAGGCTGCCCAGGCACCCGGCGAGATATTTATGGATCTGCTGGCCTTGCTGCAGGAGAGTCCTTCCCGTCAAATCGACATGTCACTGGTAATCGATCGTTTGGCGGCCTCGATGGCTTGCCGTGAGGCGGTAAAAGCGGGGAAAAATTTGGGCAGCCTGGAAATAAAGGCGCTGCTTTCGGGTTTGGCCGGCTGCCGTCAGCCCTTTACCTGTCCCCATGGCAGGCCCACCCTGATCCAAATTTCCCATGAGGAGCTGAATAAAAGGTTCAAACGATGATACAATCCCTTGTTATTACCACCGGTATCCGCAGGGCGGCAGAGCTGGAAGCAAAGGCGTTAGCGTTAAGCCGGGAACTGAATATTCCCTATGTGCGTCGGGGTAAGCAGTCTTTGGCCGCAATCCGGCAGGCAAGCGGTGCAGCGGCTGTTATGCTGCTGTCCTGTGAAAAATTATCTCTGGTGGTGGACGACAAAGAACTGTTTTTTCATCCAGGATTAGCCAAACTGCGTATAAAGGAAATCCAGTCTGGGAAAACTGACCAAATGATCAGTGCAATGAATCTGCAAGCAGGGGATGCGGTACTGGATTGTACCCTGGGTTTGGCGGCGGATGCACTGGTAGCCAGTTATGTGGTGGGCCCGGCAGGAACTGTTGTAGGCTTGGAGGATGCCGCACCGGTGGCGTCCGTTGTTCGCCTTGGTTTACAGTCTTATACCGGAGAAAAGCCGGAGATTTTAAAGGCCATGCGACGGATAACAGTGATCCCGACAGATCACTTGACATATTTGAAAAACCTGCCTGCCAACTCCTTTGATGTGGTGTATTTTGACCCCATGTTTCGGGTGGCCAGGGAAAAATCCAGTTCCATGGCACCGTTGCGCCTGTTTGCCAACCACAACCCCCTATCCAGGGAAGCTGTGGCCGAGGCTGTTCGGGTTGCCAGAAAGAGAGTGGTGATGAAAGAAAACAGGGGCAGTGACGAATTTAAAAGACTGAACTTTCCTGCCGTACAGGGAGGAAAATATTCGCCGGTGGCTTACGGCATTATAGAAAAGGTGGTGCCGTAACAATGCAGGACTTGCGGCCTTTAGTTGTCATTGTGGGGCCAACGGCGGCGGGGAAGACCGACGTAGCTATTGAGTTGGCCAAACTGGTGCGGGGAGAAGTTATTTCTGCTGATTCCATGCTGGTGTACCGGGGTATGGATATCGGGACGGCCAAGCCGACCCTGGCCGAAAGACAGGGCATACCCCATCACTTAATTGACATTGTGGAGCCAGACCAGGAATTCAGTGTGGCTATGTTTCAACGGGCTGCCGAAAAGTTAATTATAGAAATAACAGACCGGGGAAATTTGCCCTTGCTGGTGGGGGGCACCGGATTATATATCCGTTCAGTCATTGATCACTATGATTTTACCCCCGCTGACGGTAATTCTGAATTAAGGGAACAGCTAAAACAGCAAGCGGCCAGGTTGGGCAACCAGGCTATGCACAGGCAACTGGCGGCAGTGGATCCGGTGACTGCTCAAAAATTGCATCCCAATGATATCAGGCGGGTAATCCGGGCTCTGGAGGTATATTATCAAACCGGCAAACCAATTTCAGAATACCGGTATGTACAAAAGAACAATCTTCCCAAGTACCGCTGCCGAATGTTTGGCTTAACCATGGACCGGCAGCTGCTTTATCAAAGGATTGAACAGCGGGTTGATCTGATGCTGCAGCAGGGACTGGTAGAGGAAGTCAGGCAATTAATGGAGCGGTATGATACCTGGGGCACCGCCCTGCAGGGGTTGGGCTATAAGGAGATAATTGCCTACTTAAAGGGAGAGTGCACGCTGGCGGATGCGGTTGAACTAATTAAGCGGAATACCCGGCGCTTTGCCAAGCGGCAGCTAACCTGGTTCAGGGCGGATAAGCGAATTCACTGGCTCTGCCTGGAAAATTACAGCGATAAAAGTAAGTTGGCCCGGGAAATTGCTAAACAAATAGCAGGAGAATTAGTCAACGCGTAGAACACTTGTTATGATATAGAAAGAAAATATTTTCCAATAATGGAGGGAACCCTCATGACAAAACCCCAGATTAATTTGCAAGATGCCTTTCTAAACCAGGTCAGAAAGGAAAATATCCCGGTTACCATATTTCTTATCAACGGTTTTCAATTAAAAGGTATGGTGAAGGGTTTTGATAACTTTACGGTGATTTTGGAAAGCGACGGCAAACAGTTGATGGTATATAAACATGCAATTTCCACCATCAGCCCGCTGCGTCCGGTTAATACCTCCTTTTCGGAAAACAAGCCCGTGTCCTAACACTGACAGCCTCTCCCAAAGGGAGAGGCTACAGACTGTAGACAAAGGCTGTAAAACAAAGTGAGGTGGTTTAATGATCCCCTGTGGGCGACTTGTCGAAGCACCGGAAACAGCACTTGATGAGCGAAAGGAGCCATTGGGGTGGCGCTCACAGGATGTGGGCGCCAGCCGAACCGGGCCAGGATGGCCCGTTTGAGGCGACCCCAAGGGCGACCGTAGCGAATCATAGTGCTGTCGGTGCGTAGACCGGAGCCAAAGGGGATCATAAATCACCGATAATGTATGTCGACACTCTGCAGTCTCTCCCAAAGGGAGAGGCTGTTGATTTTATGGTCACAATAGCACCCTCCGAGCGTATAATGTTTAACAACCATAAAGTTATTGCCCGGAGGTGAACAACCTGGTTAAGATTAGAATGTGGCAAAATCTGCCCCGGCCCGAAGCAACAAAACCGGTGGGACCAGTCAGAAAAACATCCTTTACGGGCAAGCAGTTGAATTCCCAGGACAAAACCCCCCTTAACGAAGAAGCCAGCCGTAAGGCTACTCAGGAGATATTGGGTGAATTAGATCAGTTAATCGGTTTGTCCAGTGTGAAAAAACTGGTTAAAGAAATTCAAGCCTTTGTTGAAATTCAAAAACTCAGGCAAAAGGAAAAGCTTATTTATGAACCTATGGTGCTGCACATGATTTTTAAAGGTAACCCGGGTACCGGCAAAACTACAGTGGCCAGGATTATCGGGCGTTTATTTAAGGAAATGGGGGTATTGCCGAAAGGTCATCTGATTGAAGTTGAACGGGCCGATCTGGTTGGCGAATACATCGGCCATACGGCAGCCAAGACCCGGGATCAGATTAAAAAAGCCCTGGGAGGAATCCTTTTTATCGACGAGGCTTATTCTTTAGCCAGAGGCGGCGAAAAGGATTTTGGCAAGGAGGCTATAGATTCGATGGTAGCCAGTATGGAAAATAACAAAGATAATTTAATCATTATACTGGCCGGCTACCAGGAAGAAATGAATTATTTCTTAGAAACTAATCCGGGGCTGCGCTCTCGCTTTCCTATACATATCACCTTCCCGGATTACTCCTTGGAAGAACTGATGGAAATTGCCGACCTGATGCTGAAGCAGCGCCAATATGTGCTGTCCCCGCCGGCCCGGGAGGAATTATACAAAATTCTGCAATACCAGACGGTAAAGCATGAGCATAGCGGCAACGCCAGGCTGGTACGCAACTTGATTGAGCGGGCCATGCGGCATCAGGCAGTACGCCTGGTGGGGCGAAAAAATATTACCCGGGAAGACCTGATGACCATTTACAGGGAAGACTTGACAGAGGCGGTGGAAGAAATATAATACCATCAGAGCCAGTAAAAAAATAGCATCAGGGGTGTAACATGGATTTTGCACAATTGGACAAACTTGCTGCAGAAGTAGAACTTGAAGTACAACCGGTATACCGCGAAATTGAAGCCCGGGCCTTGCTGAATCATGCCCGGGTGCTGGAAGGTTTTCACCTGGCCCGGGTTTCTGATTACCATTTGCGAGGTTCCACCGGCTACGGGTATAATGATGCCGGCAGGGAGGCCCTGGAGAAAATTTATGCCCATGTCTTCGGGGCAGAGGCCGCCTTAGTCAGGAGCCAGATTGTTTCAGGCACCCATGCCATTGCCATTGCCCTGTACGGCTTGCTGCGGCCGGGGGATGAACTGCTGGCGGTACAGGGGTCACCCTACGATACTCTGGAAGAAATTATCGGCAAAAGGGGAAATGCCCCTGGTTCTTTAAAGGACCTGGGGGTTACTTATCAACAAGTGGAATTAACTGACCGGGGGACACTGGATTGGGCTGCCATCGAAAGAGCCCTGACCCCCAGAACCAAGGTAGTTTTAGTGCAGCGTTCCCGGGGTTATGCCTGGCGCCCTTCATTAACCCTGGCAGAGCTAACCAGGTTGGCCGATTTTATTAAATCCCGTGTTCCCCAGGCCATTGTGTTTGTTGATAATTGCTACGGTGAACTGGTGGATACCACCGAGCCAACCGCCGTAGGGGCTGACTTGGTGGCCGGTTCGCTGATTAAAAATCCCGGCGGCGGCATAGCACCCACCGGGGGATATATAGCGGGGCGCCGGGAACTGGTGGAAATGGCTGCCAACCGCTGGACAGCACCGGGCATCGGTGCGGAAGTGGGGCCATCCCTGGGGCATCAGCGGCTTTTAATGCAGGGTATTTTCATGGCACCGCACACGGTGGCAGAAGCCCTTAAGGGAGCGGTGTTTGCGGCCCGGCTATTTGAAAGATTGGGTTTTCAAGTTTCACCGGCCTATGATGAACCCAGATCTGACATTATTCAATCCATTGCCTTGACCAGCCCCCAGAGGCTGCTGGCCTTTTGCCGCGGCATACAGGCAGCTTCTCCGGTGGACGCCCATGCCCTGCCGGAACCGGACTACATGCCGGGCTACCAGGATGATGTTGTTATGGCGGCCGGTACCTTTGTCCAGGGAGCATCACTGGAACTGACTGCTGATGCTCCGCTGCGGGAACCCTATGCTGTATATTTACAGGGTGGCTTATCCAAAGAATATGTAAGGCTGGGTGTGATAAAAGCAGCCTGGAATGTGCTGCAAGTCAAGTAAAGTTAACCCCAAATAATCCTATGGTTGAATTTTGGTGGGTGGTTAATGATGCCCGGTTGGCATGACCAGGGTATCAAAAGCCACCCTTTAGTAATGCCGGGAAAGAAAAACTGTTTTTAATCCAAGGGGAAAGATCTGTTACTGAATGTTTTACAGCCGCTTATCGGGCGGCAGGCCGGCCCGGCAGCAGCGCAATTAATTCATCCAATTGTTTCGGCGGCGCCAAGCGGTGTGAAATATAACCGGCTTGCTGCAGTTGCCGGAAAATACTGAGAATTAACGGTTTTTCCAGGGAGGTTGCCTGTAATAAGTCATCATCACTGAATATTTCTGCCGGCGAGCCTATCTTAACCAGCCGACCTTCTTTCATGACAAAAACTGTATCGGCCCATTGATAGGCTTTATCCACATCGTGGGTGGCCATAATAATAGAAATTCCTTGCTGATTAAGATTGTCTAAAAGGTCCAGGATACGCCGGGTATACCGGGGATCAAGGAAAGCCGTGGGTTCATCAAATATAATCATTTCCGGCTGCATGGCCAGGATATCCGCAATGGAGATCAGTTTTTTTTGGCCGAAACTCAAGAAATGAGTTGGTTTATCTTTTAAGTGAAAGGTGCCGGTTGCCTGCAAAGCATCGGCCACCCGGTTGGCCACTATTTGCTTGGGCAAACCTAAATTCATGGGTCCAAAGGAAACTTCCTGCCAGACGCTGGCCGAAAACAGCTGGCTGTCCGGGTCTTGAAAGACATAACCCACTTTACTGCGCAATCTGATTAATGAATCCCGGTCGTATTGCAGCGGCAGCCCGTTAAACCGAATATTTCCCCGGGCAGGTTGTAAAATGCCGATTAAATGTAGTAAAAAAGTAGATTTACCAGCCCCGTTGGCTCCCAAAAGAGCAATTTTTTTATTTCTGGCAATGTTGCAGGATACGCCCTGCAGGGCAGGAGTGCCGTCAGGATAGTAAAAGTAAAGGTCTTGCATTTGAAAAATATGATCAGACATTTAATTTCCTCCGCTTAAATAATAGGCCAGAATTAATAATATTTCAGCTATGGCAATCAACAGCAGGTTTTTTTTGGAGAGGGGATATGTTTGTTCCAGTACCTCAATGGTGCCCTGATAACACCTTGCTTCTAAAGCCGTGTACAGCTCCTGAGCCCGTTGCTGGGATCGTACCAGCAGACTGGAGGCCAGCAGTCCCAGGGAGCGATAACTGTTTTTCAGGCAACTGTAACCTTGCCTGGCAGTTTGCGAAGTATAGATACCGGTTGCCGTTGCCAGCCATATAAATAAGTAGCGGTATACCAAAGACATTAATTCGATAAACAAGGGAGGGACTTTCAGCTTTCGCAATATGCCGATAATTTCAATTAAAGGTGTGGTTAAGGCCAAAAAATATAAGCAAGTTACCGCCGCCAGCGAGCGCAATATGAGCTTGGCGCAGGCAAGCAAGCTGCTTGATGTAACCCCCAGTTTAAGCCCGCCCCATTGCCAGCTCCACAGGGCGGGTGCCTGGGGCGGCAAAATATTGACAGCAATGGTAACAGTACCGGCCATCAGAAAAAACATGGGAACAGATAACAGTTTGAGGTAAAAACCCAGAGGAATTTTCCCCTGGCGCAGTGTAATTACAGACATGGTAAGCAAAACCAAACCTGAGACAACCGGCACATTAAGTGCCAGGCAGGTAAGCAAGAAACAGCTGGTCAACAAAAACTTTTCTCCCGGGTGTATTCCCCGCAAACCGTTGCAGTAGGCTAATCTTTCAATGGGCAGCATTTATTTTCTCCTTTATATGCAGATTGCCGCAGTCATGCCACAAGACTTATAAATTGGCCGGGCGGTTTAATAACCCAATACCAGTGTCATTATATCATAAAATATTTCCTTGCAAGTCATCAGCGGCAAGCTAAAACTAATTTGCCGTGCCACTAGGGCCGGCTACAGACTTAACCGTTAAGGCGTTATTTTTGACCGTTAGCGGTTTTTTTATTGGTAATTAGGTTACAACATACTAGTATTAAGACATACAATTTAACAGACTATTGTATTTATATAGTATATTGGCAGTCATATGTATAATTTTAGGGAGGTGGACTTTCGGCAAAATTATTTGATTTTTCAAAAAAATAAAACAAAGGAGGCACCGGTATGCGTAAAATAAAAACAATTTTTACCTTTTTGTTAGCAACCTTATTGCTGTTATCTTTAGCGGGCTGTGGCAGTGACGGGTCAACCAGGACAAAAGATGAAAAAGTTGTTATTAAATTCAGCCATGTAGTGGCTGAAACAACTCCCAAAGGGCAGGCAGCTTTGAAATTTAAAGAGCTGGTCGAGCAAAAATCCGGCGGCAAGATGGAAGTGCAGGTATTTCCTTCTTCGCAACTGTTCGGAGATAAAGAAGAATTAGAAGCATTGCAGGCCAACAACGTGCAGTTGATAGCCCCTTCGGTAACCAAATTGGTTGGTTTTGTACCGGCTTTTCAATTAGTTGACATGCCATTTTTGTTCAGCAGTGACCAGGCTGCCTACAATTTTTATGACGGGCCGGCCGGTCAAAAGTTAATGAAAAGCCTGGAACCCAAGGGTATGCTGGGAATGGCCTGGTGGCCCAACGGTGCCAAGCATTTTACCAACTCCAAGCGGCCATTAAAAACACCGGCTGATTTCAAAGGGCTTAAATTCAGAACCCAGAGCGGCGGTCTGTTGGATGCTCAGTTTAAAGCCTTAGGAGCGGGTTCCCAAACCCTGGCCTTTGCAGAAGTTTACCAGGCTTTGCAGAACGGAACGGTGGATGGACAGGAAAATACCTTTAACAATATCGACACCCAAAAATATGTTGAAGTACAAAAATACCTTACAGTTTCCGGTCATGGTCGCCTGGATTATGTGGTGCTGACCAACACGAAGTTTTGGCAGAGCTTAACTCCCGAACAGCAGCAAATTATTAATGAGGCAATGCAAGAGGCCACTGCCTTTGAGCGTAAGCTGGCTGAGGAACTGAACGCCAAGAGCTTTGCCAAGATTAAGGAAAGTGGTAAAGTTGAAGTTTATGAGTTAACAGAAACGGACCGGGCAGCTTTTATTAAGGCCTTAGAACCTGTATATGCAGAATATACCGATAAGATTGGCAGAGAGTATATTGAGGCAGCCAGGGCCAGTCAATAAAAGTTCTTTGCCGGGGCGGTGCAACCTGACCGCCCCTTTTATTCCATGGGAGGGGTTAGCTTGCGAAAACTGATCAGAATTTACACTGCCTTTGAAGATTATTTTTCCGGCGGCATGCTGTTCATCGGCCTGACCCTGGTTTTTATTAATGTTGTTTTAAGATATTTTTTTGGCAAGCCGCAGTCACTGTTGGATGAGTTTTCGGTTTATTTTGTAATCTGGGGTACCATGGCCGGTTTGGCGGTGGCCTTGCGGAACAATCATCATATTAAAGTAGATATGCTTTATAACTTTCTGCCTGTGGGCGGCAAGTGGGTGGTCAGCATTTTTTCCAATACCTTGGGGCTTGCCTTTGCTGTCTTTTTTACTTACTATGGCGTGGCATTGGTGCAAAATTATATCCTGTACGGTCAGCGTTCCACCGACAGCCAGTTTCCCCTGTGGATTGTCAATTTAATTATGCCGGCCAGCGGTGTCATGCTGGGCGTGCGTTTTATCGAAAAGCTCTGTTATTTATTAAAGGACGGCGGCAAACACTGGTTGGCCAAGAACAGGGGTGAGCAGCATGGCGACGGTTTACATCTTTAGTCTGTTTATCATTCTGTTTTTGCTCAATGTCCCAATTGCTATTGCCTTGGCCACATCTGCCGTCATTGTGCTGGCTGTAACCATGGATTACAGTCTTTATATGATTGTGCAGCGGATGTTTGCTTCTTTGTTATCCCCTACTTTGATGGCTATTCCTGCCTTTGTTTTTGCCGGGGTACTTATGTCCAGAGGAGGCATTGCCAAATACTTAATTGATTTTTTAAGGGCCTGGCTGGGTCATTTACCCGGCGGCTTGGCAGTGGTCACCGTACTGGCCTGTGCCGTTTTTGCCGCTATTTCCGGTTCCAGTCCGGCTACTGCAGCAGCCATTGGTTCTATCATGCTGCCCGCAATGATTGACAATGGCTACCCTAAAAGGTACGCCATGGGCCTGGTGGCTGTGGGCGGTACCCTGGGGATTTTAATACCGCCCAGTGTCACCATGGTTATTTTCGGTGTAGTGGCTGAGGAATCCATAGGAAAATTATTTATGGGAGGATTGTTGCCGGGGATATTATTGGCTGCCGTATTGCTAATCACAGCTGTACTGACCGCTAAAAAAAACAATTTCGGCCGGGGAGCAAAGGCCGACTGGGAAACCCGTTGGAAATCAGCTCTCAAAGCACTGCCCGGCGGCTTATTACCGGTTTTTATTTTAGGCAGTATTTACACAGGGATAGTCACGCCCACCGAAGCAGCGGTTCTCTCCGTATTTTATACCATCCTGGTCTCAGCTCTAATATACAGAGAACTTAAATGGCAGGATATTCGTTCAATCTTTGTCGAGTCAATTAATATCTCTTCCATGATTTTTATGATTATTGCCGCAGCTATGATCTTTGCCTTGTTTCTAACGACCAATCAGGTACCCAATGCGGTGGCGGACTGGATTGCAGCAAACCACTTGAACAAATACTTGTTTTTCCTGGCCACCAACCTGATGTTTTTTGTGATGGGAACTTTTCTGGAGGCTGTTTCCATTACGCTTATCACCCTGCCCATATTGCTGCCGATGATTCACCATTTAGGTATTGATTTGATACAATTTGCTGTTGTTATGACGGTAAATATGGAACTGGCTATGATTACGCCGCCGGTAGGATTGAATTTGTTTGTAGTCAGTGCTATGGCTAAAGACCCTTTAGAGAATGTTGTTAAAGGGGTGTTGCCCTTTATTGCCATCATGATTGCCATGCTTGTTGTTTTTGTGCTGTGGGAGGATATTTCCCTTTATATTCCGCGGGTCTTGATGAAATAACTGACAATTGGGTATATAATAAGGTGAGGCATGGGTCTTACCTTATTTTTTTTGGGGAGGGATAACCAGTGAGGGAATACAAAGTATTATCTCCCACTGCAATATTAGGTTATGGTTTTCCGGAGGAATCTTTTCAGGCCGGATTGGAACGATCCCCCGATCTGATTGCGGTTGATGCGGGTTCCACCGACCCGGGTCCTTACTACCTGGGGGCAGGAGTATCTTTTACCGACCGGATGGCGGTTAAACGTGATTTAGAATTAATGATAGAAGCGGGCCTGGCCGGGAAAATTCCGGTGGTAATCGGTACCGCCGGCGGCTGCGGAGCCGCTGCGCATGTCAGTTGGAATAAAGAGATTATTCTTGAACTGGCCAGGGAAAAGGGCTGGCATTTTTCGCTGGCTGTTATTCATGCGGAAGTAAGTAAAGAAACAGTTTGGCAGGCCTGGCGACAGAACAGGATTTCGCCACTGCATCCGGCGCCCCGGCTGACAGAGGAAGATATTAATGCAGCCGTCAGAATTGTTGCTCAAATGGGTCCGGAACCGGTTATGTCTGCCCTGGAACAGGGTGCCCAGGTGGTGCTGGCGGGCAGGGCTTACGATCCGGCAGTATTCTGTGCCGGCGCGTTGCTGCAGGGCTATGATAAAGGCCTGGCCATACATATGGGCAAAATACTGGAATGCGGGGCGATTGCAGCTTCACCGGGCAGCGGCAGTGACTGCTTGCTGGGTATCCTGCAGCAGGATTCTTTTTTGGTAGAACCTTTAAATCCCATTCGTGCCTGCACTACCACTTCGGTGGCAGCCCATACGCTGTATGAAAAAACCAACCCTTACCTTTTGCCCGGCCCGGGAGGAGTTTTAGATCTCCGGCAGACAACCTTCACGCAAGTAACCTCCCGCACAGTCAGGGTTGCCGGTAGTAAATTTGTCCCCGGCGAAAGTTATGCAGTTAAACTGGAGGGGGTCAAGCGGGTGGGTTACCGGACGGTATCTGTTGCCGGCTGCCGGGATCCCATTATGATTGAGCAAATTGACCATATAGTAGAGGCTGTGCGGGAAAGAGTAAAAGACAACTTTAAGCAATATGGTTATCAGTATTTCTTGCACTTTAACATTTATGGGAGAAACGGTGTTATGGGCAGCCTGGAACCCAAACCGAAAGGCAACCCTCATGAACTGGGGATCATCATTGAAGCGGTAGCTGAGACCCAGGAACTTGCCAATACCATTTGCAGCTTTGCCCGATCTACCATGCTGCATTACGGGTACCCGGGAAGGCTGGCGACAGCAGGCAATTTGGCCTTTCCTTATTCACCGTCGGATTTTAAAGCCGGCGCCGTATATAATTTTAATATTTATCATTTAATGCAGGTTGATGACCCGTTAAGTTTATTCCCGATAGAAATTATTCAGGCAGGGAGGTAATATCATTGGCTACAGTAAAACTACAACAAATTGCCTCGGTAATACGCAGTAAAAATTCCGGGCCTTATGAACTGACCCTGGATGTTATTTTTAAAGACAAGCCCTCCTTTGATTTGGCCTGCCGTTCCGGAGTAATTAATAAAACAACCATTGCCAGGCTTTACGGGATCAGCGAAGCAGACGTGATCGGCATTGTTGAGTTTCCCCCTGCCTGTGCCATCAAAGCCACCATCGTCCGTCCTTACCCTTCGGGTGCATTGGGCGAGACGGATGTTTACGGGGCTCAACAACATGCTCCCTTATTAGAATTAACAATTGAGACAGATTAGCCAAATACCACTTTCGGCAAAATCTACAAAATTTCGCGACTTGTCCTAAAACAGCCAGATATTTAAGAAAAACTAATAAATTTGCACCCATTTAGCTTATTTACAAATTTGGTTTATAGACTATATACTATATAATAAATACAAAATAGCAAGTGAGAGGAGATAATACTTTGTTTTGTAATGATGATCAACCCATGTTTAACATTGGGGTTATTGCAGATCTTTTAAAAGTTCATCCAGAAACCTTGCGTATTTGGGAAAAGCATAAGTTGGTGCAACCGTCACGCCGCAACAAGCAGCGTTTATACAGCAACAATGATGTTAAGCGACTGCAGTTTATTCATTACCTGATTAATGAAAAGGGTTTAAACATTGCCGGTGTTCAGCAAATTATTAGCATGTATCCTTGCTGGAACACCAAAAACTGCAACGGCGGCGGCAACACCGGTCAGGGTGAACCGGTCAACATTAACAAACCATGCTGGAAAGAGCAGGGTACATATTGCTTTATCATTGAAGACAAGGCAGATCATTGCAGTGTTTGCCCGCACTACAACCAGGGATGCCAGTCGAAAAATTAAAAAATATGGCTCTATGTCAAATGTTGGGGTGACAGGTGTCTACGGATACCTGTCGCCATATTTTTATGTCCAAAATTAAGCGCAGCAGTGAAGAATACGTGAGCGGAATCTATTAAAATTTCTAAAACCAAAAGCATTACGCTTGATGACTTTAATTTTGTTGTTGTAGCCTTCAATACACCCATTTGAGTAAGGGACATCAAATGAATTTAGAATTTCAGTTTTCCAGTTTACGATTGTATTAGCCAGGTAGTAAAATTCTTTGATTTTATGTTGTTTAACGAGATTTAGCCTGTGTTTGGCAAGATAAAAGTTAATAAAATGGCAGCCAATTTCTTAATAGATCACTTGCCAACATAATGTTAGTTTTGAATATTACCTAAAGCATGCCGCAAGCGGTAGCTATCTCCGCTGAAGGCTAAATAGTAACCAATAACTCTTACTCCACTACAAGCGGTAGCTACAAAGGTATTCCGGGGATAACTTACAGGGTAAGATGCTTACACAGGGCAGATAACGGTACATTAATATAGATCGTAAAATAGAATTGACCCCTGATCGTCAAATAAAACTGACCCACCATATGATAAAATATCCCCCGAAAGGGGGATGCAAAAGAGGTGGTCAGTATGTACAAATGGCAACGTATTAAAGCTCTGTATGCCCAGGGGGTTAGCATCAGGAAAATAGCCAAAACAGTGGGAGTATCAAGGAACACCGTTAGAAAGTACCTAAGAGATGTTAATCCGCCGGAGTTTAAGGCCAGAAAGTATGAAAAACAACTTGATCAGTACCGTGAAGAAATCCAAACTATGCTCCATAAAGGCTATATTGGTACAAGAATCCACAAAGAATTGGTTCAAAAAGGCTATAACGGCTCTTTATCCAGTGTACACCGTTTCCTGCGAGCATTTAAAGAAGATGATAAGGCCGATAAATTAGCTACTACCCGTGTTGAAACTGATCCTGGCAGGCAGATGCAGTATGATTGGAAGGAGTGGATGCTGCCGGTTGCCGGAAAGCCAGTAAAAATATATATCCATGAAGTAGTCTTATCATGCAGTCGGATGAAATATTATGCCTTCTCTTTGAGTATAACCACGGCCGACGTAATCCGTGCCCTTACTGAATCCTTTGATTTTTTTGGCGGGTATGCCCTGGAACTGGTAATGGACAATGCCCAGCAAATGGTTATTACCCACCAGGGAGACGGTATCTTTCGTTACAATTGATGATTTTCTAAAGTTCTGTGGTTTATATGGGTATCCAGCCCTCAGCCCGCAAAAGGACCCGGCCCGAACAAAAGGGAAAGGTGAACGTCCGTTTTATAATGGTTAGGAACAACTGCTGCGGGGCCGGGAGGGGGAACGTTAAAGGGAATTTTGCCCGTAAAACTTACAGAAAATCCCAAAAAGAAAACAAAAAAAAAAACCCCCCAGCCCCGTGGGGGGCGGCCCCCGCAACAAAATGCTTTAAAAAAAAAAAAAAAAGCCACCCCTGTTTAAAAAAACCCTTCCTCCCCAAACCCGGATTTTTTTTCAAATTCAAAAAAAACCCCGGGAGGGGAAAATTAATTGTGGGGTTTATTTTTCCCATGAAGGGGGAAATCTTTACCCCCCCCCCCCCCTCCCCCTCCCTGCAAAAAAAGAGGGGGGGGAACAAAAAATATATTCTATTGGGGGGCGGGCAAAAAAAAAAAATAATATATGACGAAGGGTGTGGGAAAAAACTTGCGTGAGAGGGAGTTTTTATATTTTTTTTCCTTCTAACAAAAAAAAAAAACCCCCCCCCCCCCCCTGGGCCCCCCCCCCCCCCAGAAAAAAATAGGAGGGGAGTTTATTAAAAAAATCTCCTCCCTAAATAATTTTTTAAAAAAAAAAAAAAAAAAGAAAAAAA